>JAJTXO010000065.1 GCA_021463315.1 Caldilineales bacterium
TGCGGCGAGTGGTGCGCCAAACGCTTGCGCCTGGAGGCTGAGACCGGCATGAAGGCCGGGCTGGTGGCCGCAGCCATAGCCGTCCAGGCGGTGGTCTTCTTGGCCCTGGGCTAAACCGATCGCCCTGATCTCCCCCCATTCTCTCTGCTCTGACCCTCTGGCGGAGCCGGTACACCGGCTCCGCCAGTTTTTTTTTTTTGCCTGGCATTGCTCGTCTGGCGGCGAGTTTCCAGCCAACTGCTGTGGGGAGATTCGTGTCTGCCACCCTACTAAACTGCCCGGATTCTTCGCTAGAATTGTAAAAACCTCCCGACAGACATCAGCGCCAACTTCTGATAGGATAGTCGTAACTGCTCAGCCTAAGACTTCGGAAGTCGCCGCAGCACTCAAAAGGACACAGTTCCGGGTGCAAGGCCAGGTTCAACCCTGATGCGGCGACTTCCGAAGTCTTTCGGTTCTGGCATCTGAAGGGAGCGGCCTGGCAATGGACACTCCGCCGGTCCCACTAGCGGCTGCTGATTGGATATCTCTCCTGATCATGCGAGTTCTCTTCGTAGTTCCCTATGCGCCGAACCTGGTGCGGGTGCGTCCGCTGCAGTTGATCACGCATCTGGCGCGTCGCGGCCACGATCTGACCGTCGCCACACTGTGGAGCGACGAGAGCGAAGAGGCCGATCTGCGCGACGTGCAGGCGCTGGGCGCGGCCGTGGTGGCGCGCCGCCTGACCCGGCTGCGCTCAGCCAGCAACTGCCTGGCCGCAGTGCTATCCAACGCACCGCTGCAGGCCGCCTACTGCTGGCAGCCTGAACTGGCCGCTGATCTGATGGCGCAGCACGCCCCCGGACAGATCCCGCCCTACGATGTCATTCACGTCGAACATCTGCGCGGCGCCAACTATGGCCTGTGGTTGAAACGAAAGTTAGCCGGCCGCGCGGGCGCAGCCCAGCCGCCGGTGGTTTGGGACGCCGTCGATTGCATCTCCCATCTCTTCAGCCAGGCCGCGCGCCAAAGCCGTAGCCTCAAGGGACGCTGGATAACCCGCTTCGAGCTGGGCCGTACGCGACGCTACGAGGGCTGGCTGGTTGGCCAGTTCGACCATGTGACCGTGACATCGCCGGTGGACCAGCAAGCCCTGGCCGCGCTGTGGCATGAACATGGCGTGGGCCGCAACGCCCAAGGCGCAGACAGCACAGCCCGCCAGATCACGGTCCTGCCCAACGGCGTCGACCTGGACTACTTCACGCCAACCACTGCACCGCGCAGCCCGGCCACCGTCCTCCTGTCGGGCAAGATGAGCTATCACGCCAATGTCTCCGCCGCGCTGCACCTGGTTCACGACATCATGCCGCGCGTCTGGGCGGCCCAGCCGGATGTGCAAGTAGTGATTGCCGGCAAAGATCCAGCGCCACAGGTCAGGCAGTTGGCGCTGCAACAGCCTGGACGGGTCGAGGTGACCGGCGCGGCGCCCGATCTGCGGCCCTACCTGCGCCGGGCGACGGTGGCCGTGGCGCCGATGCTCTACAGCGCAGGCATCCAGAACAAGGTGCTGGAGGCCATGGCCTGCGGCGCGCCGGTCATCGCCAACCAGCAGGCTGTCTCGGCGCTGGCCGTGCATCCGGGAAGGGACTTGCTGGTAGCCGAAGATGCCGCCAGCTTTGCCGCTGCGATCCTGACGCTGCTGGCCAATCCCGCCGCCCAGCAACAGATTGGCCAGGCCGGCCGCGTCTATGTAGAACGCTGCCATTCATGGCACGCGGTGGCCAGCCAGTTGGAGGCCGTGTATACCAAGGCATGGGAGACGCGTCGCGGCATGGTCGGCGCCAATCTCCCGTCCGGTCTTAGCCCCGCGCGAGATGCGCTGCAACCAGTCACTGGAGGTTCCTGAGGCAGAGGCCTTTCTGCCTATCAACATCATCTGCGCGGCACTGTTTGAGCTGCTGCTCTGGCTTTGCTGACAGCCTTCGTCGCCATCATCGCTGCTATCCACCTGCTGTGGCGGGCTTCAATCCGCTATCGCCTGCCGGTGGATGTTGTCTCGCTCATCCTCGCAGCCGTCAAAATCGAATAGTCTCCGCCGATCTGAGGCTGGCACGCGCAGATCGGCAACGCCACCCGAGGAAGTGAGATAATGAGTGTACAAGTGAGCAAGCGAATGATTGTGAGAGAAGATGCGGGTTGGGGCATAACATTGCCCACGATCTCACTGGCGACCCAACAACGAATGCTCCGTATGGCGCTGCTGATCAGCGACGGCGCGATGCTGATCCTGGCGCTGCTGGGCGCATCCTGGCTCCGCTTCGAGCTGGAAATCGCGCTGCAGACGGAGATCGTACCCAATCCTGTGGTCTATGCCCGCGTGATGGTGGCCCTGCTGCCGGTTTGGCTGGCCTCCTTCGCCCTGTCGAGAGTCTACGACTTTCGTTTCCTGCTGGGGGGCGCCGAGGAGTATGCACGGGTCTTCCACGCCTGCACCATGGGGATTCTGTTCATCGTAGTCTTCAGCTTCCTGGAGCCATCCCTGGTCATCTCCCGCGCCTGGCTGGTGCTGGTGTGGGTGCTCTCCAGCCTGTTGGTGATCGGCGCCCGCTTCGGTTGGCGGCGCATCGTCTACGGCCTGCGCCGTCGCGGCTACTTCGTGGCGCCGGCCTTGGTCATCGGCGTCAACGACGAGGCTTTGGCGCTGGCCGAGCAACTCGCCCAGTGGAAGACGTCTGGCTTGCTGTTGCGAGGCTTTGTGAACAACGAAGCGGCGAATTCCGAACAGGCGTCGACCTCATCCAGCCCCAGCAGACTGCCCGTGTTGGGCACAATCAAAAACCTGGACAAACTGGTCGAGGATCACGCAATCCGAGAGTTGGTCGTGGCAACCTCCGCCCTGAGCGCGGATCATCTGCTGGAGATCTTTCGCCGCTATGGCTCCAGCAGCAAGGTCAACCTGCGCCTGTCGTCGGGCCTGTTCGCCTCGTTCACGACCGGGCTGTACGTCAAAGAGCTGGGCTTTGTGCCGCTGATCAGCGTCAACAAGGTGCGCCTGACGCCGCAGGAGGCCCTCCTCAAGCGTTGCGTGGACATCATCGGCGCGGCGGGAGCGCTGGTGCTGTTGACGCCGCTCTTTGCCATGATTGCCGTAGCCATTCGCCGCGATTCCCCTGGACCGGTGATCTATCGCCGCCGGGTTCTTGGGCAGGGCGGCGCGGTCTTCGACGCCTTCAAGTTTCGCTCGATGATGGTCAACGGCGACGACATGCTCACCCCGGACGAGTGGGCCGAGCTGCAAACCAACCATAAGCTGCGCAACGATCCGCGCGTCACGCGGGTGGGGCGCTTCCTGCGCAAGCACAGCCTGGACGAGCTGCCGCAGTTGGTCAATGTCCTGCGGGGACAGATGAGCCTGATCGGGCCGCGCATGATCATTCCGGCCGAACAGGAGAAATATGGCCGCTGGGACAAGAACCTGCTCACTGTCAAGCCTGGCCTCAGCGGCCTGTGGCAGGTCAGCGGCCGCTCCGACGTCAGCTACCCAGAGCGGGTCGAGATGGACATGCAGTACATCCGCAACTACTCCGCCTGGCTGGACACTCAGATCTTTTTCCAAACCATCGTCGTGGTGCTCAAAGGCGACGGCGCCTACTGAACGTGAACCGTTACTACTCAGGCCGGTGGTATCATCTCAAAAAACCGGGGACGAGACTTCCGAAGTCTGCGCAGGTTTGTTCAAAACGGGCTCACAGTCCATAAGACTTCGGAAGTCTTCCCCAATCTATTGAGATGATACGTGTTGCGGCGACTTCCGAAGTCTTGGGCTGAGCAGTTGCCGTGAACCAGTGACTTCCGCAGTAGCAAACTGAAACCAGGCCCTCCAGACGCCCGGCGGCAGCCCAGACGGATCTCCGTCACGCCGCCGGGCGTCTGCGCGTGCCCCCTCCCCCCTCCCTCCCCCCTATTCGCCAAACCCGCTGCATCTGTGCTAGAATAGCCCTGGCGCTGCAAGGCTGGGGCGCCATCTTTTGTCCCAGGCTGCGCTAGTGCGCAAGGACCGACCATGAGCGATCAAAAGCAACCCCCCAAACAGATCAACGTCGAGCTGCCCAAGGATCTCGACGCCACCTATGCCAACTTTGCCATCATCAGCCACTCGCCCCACGAGCTGATCATCGACTTCGCCCAGATCTTGCCGGCCATGCCCAAGGCCCGTGTCCAGGCGCGCGTCCTGCTGACTCCAGCCAACGCCAAGATGTTGCTGCAGGCGCTGGGCGATAACCTGGCCAAGTACGAGCGCCATTTTGGCGTCATCGGCGGCATCAACCCGGGCAACTTCGACCCTCGCAGCGGCAAGCTGGGCGGCCTGCAGTGGACCGTGGGCAGCGAAGACGAAGCCCCTGAAGACGGCCAAAGCAACGACCAGTAGCAGAAAGATGTCGAATCTATGGACACCCTGAGCCTCATCGTCGAGACCATCCGCGCGGATCTGACGCGGCGCAACGACGTGCGCGACGCCACCCTGCGCCGCTCGCGCGAGCTGGTGCGGCTGTGCGCCAACAGCATCCGCGCCGTCCATCGCCACGAGTTCGACGAGGCCGCCAACCTGCTGGCCCAGGCGCGCGGCGCAGCGGCCGAGATGGTCGCCGATCTGGCGGCCCTGCCCGATCTCTACTACACCGGCTACACCCAGGACGCGCTCAAGGAGCTGGCCGAGGCGCATCTGGTCTATGCCTTCGTCACCGGCGGGCCGCTGCCCACGCCGGAGGAGCTCGGCGTGCCCTCCGCCACCTTCCTGAACGGCATGTCGGAGGCCGCCAGCGAGATGCGCCGTTTCGCCCTGGACATGATCCGCCTGGGCCACGTCCAGGAGGCGACCCCCTACCTGGCCATCATGGACGAGGTCTACAGCCAGCAGATCACCATCGACTTTCCCGACGCCATCACCGGCGGCCTGCGCCGCCAGACCGATGTGCTGCGCGGCATCCTGGAGCGCACGCGCGGCGATGTCACCATGTCCAGCCGGCAGGAAGCCATGCGCCAGGCGCTGGCCGCGTTCGAGACCCGCATGATGGGCGTCTCGCCCGACGCCGGCCCCTTCCTGGCCTCCTTCAGTGAGAGCGATGACCCGACAGACTGACGAACCGGCGATCCGGGCCAGCGAGCTCGGCGACTATGTCTACTGCGCACGGGCCTGGTGGCTGCGCCGCGTGCAGGGGGTTGCCACGCGCAACACCGCCGCCCTGCAGGCCGGCCAGCAGGCCCATGACCGCCACGGCCGCGCGGTGGCCGCGGCGCAAACCCAGCGCCGCCTGGCGCTGCTGCTGCTGACGCTGGCCGCGCTGGCCCTGCTGGCCGCGGCCGCCAGCCTGCTGGGGGGCGTCTGATGAAGCGGGTGACGCGGGTGACGCTGTTCGCACTGCTGATGCTGGCGGCCGCGGTCGCGGCGTGGCAGGGCATCAGCCTCCTCAGCGGCGCAGGCCAGGCGCTCGCGCCCGTCACTGGCCAGTATTATGTCGGCGCCAGTTGGATGGCGCCGGCCGCGCCCATCCCCTCGCCCATCCCCACCGCCGCGCTCACGCCGCGGCCCACGGCCGCGGCCACCATCGCGCCGCCCCCTGCGCCATTGCCTGCGGCGACGCCCAGCCCCGCGCCGGCCGCGGCCAGCGACGACGCTGCGGCCCAGCCAGCGCCCACCCCCGATCCTTTCCTGGTGGAAGTCGCCTTGGCCCACGGCATCGACCCAGCCGGCGACTATGTGATCGTCAACCAGAACGCCCAGCGCATGACCATCGTCCAGCAGGGCCGCGTGCTGCGCATCCTGCCGATCAGCACCGGCGACCCCGACCGCGGCTGGTATACGCCGGCCTGGTCTGGCCGCATCGGCGAGTTCTGGGGCACCTTCACCGCCAACGGCGCGTCGGCCGACGAGGCCTGGTATCTGTTCCAGGCCGGCGGCTCGATTCTGATCCACAGCTCCCCCTACACCCTGGCCCTCGACGGCAGCAAGCTCTATCAGGGAGTGGATGAGCTGGGCGTCTTTCCCGCCTCGCGCGGCTGCATTCGCATCGCCCCCGACGACGCGGCCTGGTTCAGCGCCTGGGGCCCCTACGACACGCCCATCGTCGTCCTGCCGTGGGACGGCGGCTCTGGCCGCGAGGGCTAGATGGCCCAGATCGCTGGCCAGCCGTTGACTGGAGCATTGTTCGTTCTGGGCCTGGCGCTGCTGGGCGTTGCTCTCTGGCTGGCGCTGCGCGCCCGGCGCGGCCAGCAGCGCAGCGGCCTGCCGCCGGGCCGGCTGGTCTACGCGGACACGGGGCGCTGGTCAGCCGTGGCGCGGCCCTATTACTCGCCGCGCTACAACCTGACCGGCAAGCCGGACTATCTGGTGCAGAGCGATGAAGGGCTGGCGCCGGTGGAGGTCAAGCACACGGCCGCCCCGGCCAACGGGCAGGCCTATGATGCGCACGTGATGCAGTTGGCCGCCTATTGCCTGCTGGTGGAGGAGGCCCACGGCCAGGCGCCGCGCTATGGGCTGATCCACTACCAGGATGCCACCCTGCGGATCGACTACACCCCGGCGCTGCAAAACCGTCTCTTGGAGCTGTTGGAGCAAGTGCGGAGAGGCCGCGGCCAGGCCGAGATGGCGCGCAGCCATCGCGAGCCGGCCAGGTGCCGGGCCTGTGGGGTGCGCCATGCCTGCGGCGCGGCTGCTTTGGAGTAGGGCCAGAAAACCGTAACCTTCGCCCCTGAGCAGCGTCTTCTTTAGTGCAGCGCTTGAAACGCTGACGCCTGGCATTGGCTGGTAAAGCGTTGCTTTCAGAAACGCTGCGCGCCGACGTTGGATCAAGGAGGTTCTGCTATGAAAACACGATGGTTGATCGGTCTTTCGCTGGCCTTGGTGCTGGCTCTGTTGATTGGACCGGTCGCGCAGGCGGCCCCGAATGACGCATCCGCCGTACAGTCCTGCGGCTATTGGTACACGGTGCAGCCCGGCGATTCATGGTCGCGCATCTCGGCGCGCACCGGCATCTCGATCGCGGCGCTGCAGGCGGCCAATCCCGGCCTGGTGCGTCCGCCGCAGAACTGGCTGTTCGTGGGGGACACCATGTGGATCCCCTGCGGCGCGCCGCCCCCGCCGCCCACCTGCGGCTTCTGGTACACGGTGCGCGCTGGCGACAGTTGGAGCCGCATCTCGGCGCGCACCGGCATCTCCGTCGGCGCGCTGCAGGCCGCCAATCCCGGCCTGGTGCGCCCGCCCCAGAACTGGCTCTATATCGGCGATATCATGTGGATCCCCTGCGGCAGCGGCGGCACGACCTGTGCCTACCATTACACGGTGCAGCGCGGCGATTCCTGGTTCGTCATCTCGCGCGCGACCGGCGTGCCGGTCGGCACGCTCCAGGCCGCGAATTCCAGCATGGTGCGCCCGCCCAGCTATGTGATCTACGTGGGCGAGGTGATGTGCATCCCCTGATCTCGGCCGTCCTGGCAGTCTGATTTCGCCCTGCGTCCTCGCCCGCGCCCAACGGGCGAGGACGCTTTTTTTGCCGCGCGTCGCCGCGCTGGCGTCTTTGGGCCAAGCGCGGAACGGTGGTATCATGCACCCCGACGATCGAATCGGATCGCGCTCCTTTGGGCGTCCTACGCTCGCGACTGAAATCGATTAAGAGGCTGTTCCCAAAGACTTCGGAAGTGGCCGATTTGCGTGCTACAGGGGCTTGGCTGCGGCCAAAACGAGCTCCTTCGAGTCGCTCGGCCACTTCCGAAGTCTGGAAAACTAAGATCGACAAGGACTGACAACTCATGGCCAGCATCGACGGCGTCGAGATCAAGCAACTGACTACCTACCCCGACCCGCGCGGCTTCTTCCGCGAGGTCATCCGCGTGACCGACGGCTTCTTCGGCGAAGGCTTCGGCCAGTGGAGCCACACCAAGTCCTACCAGGGCGTTGTCAAGGCCTGGCACATCCATCAGCGCCAGGTGGATTGGTGGTATGTGGCCAGCGGGCGCGTCAAGGTGGCGCTGTACGACACGCGCGTCGACTCGCCCACCCACGGCCAGCTTCAAGAGCTGCTGCTGGGCGACGAGATCGAGCCGTGCGTGCTCAAGGTGCCGCCTGGCGTAGCCCACGGCTACCGCGTGCTCAGCGCCGAGGCCAACCTGTTCTACATCACCAGCAACGTCTACGATCCCGGCGACGAAGGGCGCATCCCCCACGACGACCCGACCATCGGCTACGACTGGCTGGCTGGCCCGGCCATCACCTGATGGGGGGAGCGCGCTGGTGTAACTCGTAATTCGTAATTCGTAATTCGTAATTCGTAACCCGGATTGGCGCGATGGCTTTGTGGGTGGCGGGATGGCATCGCGCTGCTCAGGCACTGGACGCCGCAGCGCAGAGATCAAGTAGCTGTTAGAAAATAGCGTTTAGAAAGTAGCGCCGACCGAGCCAACCCGCGAGGTTGTCTGCGCACGGGCACGACCCTGTCCAGCACCATATCTGCCGTTTTTTGGGGGGAAACTGGGGAAATTCTGAAAAAGGGTGACGGAAAACCAACTACTATGGCGTAAAACAAACAGGACGCTGTGCATTCGGCACTGGATAGACGAACCTGTGTCGCCGATGGGGCTTGGAAAGGACTTCAGTTGGATCAAACATCGTTGCTCTAGCATGGCGGAGCGCAACTTCTGTGTCAGTTGGGCTCCGTCACACGAGGAGGTACTGTATGTCAACGCTTCACATTCTCATCACCCAACGCCAGCGGATCCTAGTCACCACCGCCATGACACTGGGTCTGCTCCTCACGGTGCTCACAGCATCGGCCGCCGCGCCGCCCTTCATCGACGCGTTCAACACCAATCAAGCATCGGGCCCGCTCTCGGTTCTCAATGGCGCCACGGCGAGCGACACCACCACCAACGCGGCTGACCTGGACCTGCTGGGCGGGGAGCGCAACGTCTACATCCACAATGTGGTGGCTCCACCCGGCCAGGTGGTGACGGTCAATGTCAACTCGGGCCAGTTCACCCATAGCCAGAACTCTCAAACCACGGCGAACTCCGTCCTCACCTACGACGGCGCCGGGCCGGGCTATCCCACCACCCAGTTCAACGGCCTATGCACCCCGAGCTGCGCTGATCTGACCCAGGGCAGCACCGCCAACGGCTTCACGTTCAACATCGTCTTCGATGACCTGGCGTTGGACGTGCGGATCCGCGTCTACGACGGCAGCGGAGCTGGACGATGGTCCGAGCAGAACTTCGTCAGCCTGGTGCCCGGCGGGACAGGTGGCAATCCTTTCGTCGGATCGGTGTACGTGGAGTTTCCCAGCATTGCGCTGGGGAGCAGCGGTCCCAACGGGCCAGCTAACTTCGCCAACGTGGGTGCGGTGGAAATCGAGATCGAAGGCAAGCACCAGGCCACCGACCTGACCATCGACTCCATCAACACCTCGGTCTTCGACTGGGGCGACCTTCCTCAAGACAGCGCCACCTGCCTGAGCAGCCCCACCAGCGGATACGCCACCACAGTCTCGTGCAGCGGGCCACGGCACATCGTGCAGGGCGTGGGCACGCTCTACCTGGGCGTCCAGTTGGATCCGACCACGGTGAAGCTGGGGGAATTCGATGGCCAACCCAACGCCAGCGCCACCGGCGATGACATCAGCCCGGCCGCCCAGCCCAGCGATGAAGATGGCGTTGTGCCAGTGGCAGCGCCGGGCTGCTCGCCGCCCAGCATGTGGTGCAACGGCGCCAACGGCGGACGGGTGCAGGCGACGGTCACCGGCAGCGGCGGCTATCTGGTGGGCTGGGTCGATTTCGACGGCGATGGCTTCGAGCCTACCGAGATGGTGGTCAACGCGGCCGTCGGCCCCGGCACGGCGACCTACACCTTCAACGTTCCGGCTGGCGCCATCCAACCCGGCGGACTGACCTACCTGTACAGCCGGTTCCGTCTCTTCCTGGCCGGCGAGATCAGCGGCCTGTCCACCAACCTGCTGATTCCCTATCAGTTCGATGGCCGCAACGGCTTCGGAGCGATCAACGATCCCAGCGAAAACCTGTTCCAATCCAAGAGCGGCGAGGTGGAGGACTACCGCTGGATCTTCGCCGATGGCGTCCTGGCCGTCACCCTGGCCGATCTGCGCGCCGAAGCGCAATCCGACCATGTGTTGGTCACCTGGGAGACCGTCAGCGAGCTGAACAACCTGGGCTTCAATCTCTATCGCAGCACGTCGCCCGATGCAGTCGGCGAGCAAATCAACGCCGCCTTGATCCCGTCGCAGGCGCCCGGCAGCGCGCAGGGTGCGCTCTACACCTGGCAGGACGCCGACGTGACGGCGGGCACGGTCTACTACTACACCCTGGAAGACCTGGACTTCAGCGGCGCCAGCACCCTGCACGGCCCGGTCAGTGTGGCGTTCCAGGCCCCAACAGCCGTGACATTGGGCGGGCTGGCGGCTGGCCCCGCGGGCATCCCGGCGGGCCTGCCCCTGGGCGCGGCCTCGGCGGCGGCCGGTCTGGCCGCGCTGCTGGCTGCGGCCTTGCGGCGACAGCGCAGCAAGTAGCCGCTGTCAGCGGCACAGGCCGCTCCCAGCAGCGCAATCGCATCCCCGCGTCGCACAACGTCCGCGAAGGCGCTCCCGGCTGATCGGGAGCGCCTTTCCGCGCCTTTGACCAGAGTCTGAACGACTGGTATAATCGGCGGATTGGAAAACCTGACGCCAGTAGCTCGGCAGCCTGCGCCAACGGCTGCCCGAAGCGCTGGCCCCCACAGAGGTGATCGTCTTGAATCAGTTTGTTGTCTATGCCATAGCCGCTGTGCTCTTCGTGCTGGGCCTGGCCGCGATCGGCGGCGCGGCCTTCGGCGTGCAGCGCAACCGCCGCATCGCGCTGGCCGTGGCCGGCGTTGTCCTGTGGGTCGCCACTTTGGCGCTGTACAGCCGCGCGGCCTCGCTGGCGCCCGCTCAGGCTGAGCCCACCCCCCAGGCGGCGGCGACGACGGCCGCGCCGGCAGCGTCTCCGGCCCTGCCGCAGCCCACAGCCGCGCTCACTGCCACGCTGCCGGCCGCGCCCTTTCCGTCCATCGGCGGCCGGGTGGTGTTCCACTCGGACCGGGACGGGGAGATCGACATCTACACCATGAACGCGGACGGCAGCGACGTGCAGCGGCTGACCGACGCCGCCGGCCGCGACTTCGAGCCGGCCTGGTCGCCCGATGGATCGACCATCGTCTTTTCGTCGGATCGGGATGACCCCGACAATGCCGTGCTGTATCTGATGAACGCGGACGGCAGCGATCAGCGTCGCCTGGCCAGCTCGTTGGTCGATGACCAGGTGGGCGCGCGCTGGTCGCCCGACGGCCAGTGGATTCTCTTCCACAGCAACCCTCAGGTGGAGGGGATGCCTGCCTTCGATGTCTTCAAGATCCGGCCCGACGGCAGCGATCTGGTCAATCTCACCAACACCCCCGGCAACAACTTCATGGCCGACTGGTCGCCCGACGGCCAGCGCATCGTCTTCGTCTCCCAGCGGGATGGCAACCGGGAGCTGTACGTGATGAACGCGGACGGCAGCAACCAGACCCGACTGACCGATGGGGGCTTCGAGAACAGCCTGCCGCGCTGGTCGCCCAACGGCCAGCAGATCGTCTTCGAGAGCAACCGCACCGGCTCGACCTATGGCCTCTTCGTCATCGACGCGCCCAACGAAGAGAACGCCGGCGCGTCGCTGGAAAGCACGGTGCGCATGCTCACCTTCCCCGGCTTCAACTACTCCACCCCCGACTGGGTGAACGACGAGTGGCTGGTCATCTCCTCCGACCGCGACTCCACCAACCTGGTCAACTATGAGATCTACCTGCTGAAGGCGGATGGCAGCGAGATCTTCCGCGTGACGGAAAACGTCGGCGTGATGGACCGCTTTCCAAGCTGGACGCCGTAGGCCATTCGGAGGCGAGGCTTTAGCCGGG
>JAJTXO010000650.1 GCA_021463315.1 Caldilineales bacterium
CACCAAGGCCCCTCAGGGCCTGGGATCTAGCGGCTGAGGCCGCTTAGCCGGTGGCTGGAAGCCACCGGCTGACCGCACCAAGGCCCCTCAGGGCCTGGGATCTAGCGGCTGAGGCCGCTTAGCCGGTGGCTGGAAGCCACCGGCTGACCGCACTAAGGCCCCTCAGGGCCTGGGATCTAGCGGCTGAGGCCGCTTGGTGCTTTCAGCCAGGTGGTTTCAACCCCTGCTTCCTCGATTTGGAACAACAAAAAAAGCGCCCTGGGTAGCCAGGGCGCTTTCTTCATTCTATCTACCGTGTACCTGCCAACGAGCTGTTATTGATCGACCAACAACTGCGTCGGCACGACAGGCAGGTTGGGCAGGCGCGCGCTGGTCAGTGAGCGCACGATCTGCGCGGCCGCCTTCTGCTCCTGCAGCCAGGCGGTGATGTTGGGGTTGCCCGGCTGCTGTTCCAACACCTCGATGATGTGATAGCCGAACTGCGACTTCACAGGGTCGCTGATCTCGCCGATAGGCAGGCTGAAGGCCACATCCTCGAACTCAGACACCATCTGCCCGCGCGGGAAGAAGCCGAGATCGCCCCCTTGCTGGCCGCTGCCAGTGTCGTCGGAGTATTGAGCGGCCAACGCAGCGAAGTCCTCGCCGGCGCGCAGGCGCTGGGTGAGGCTGATCGCCTTGCTCAGCGCGGCGGCGCTATCTTCCTCGGAGGCGTCGCTGGCCACGCTGACCAGGATGTGCCGCGCGTGGATCTGCTCGCCGCTGGTGGGCATTTGGTCGCCCAGTTGCTCGGTCATCTTGGTGCGCAGGATGTCGGCGCGGATCAGGCTGGTGTACAGGGTGCGCGCCTGGGCTGTGGAGATGCCAGCGCCCTGGCTCACATTGTCCAGCAACTGCTTCAGGCCGCTCTCGAACTCTGTGGCTGTCTGCACGTGGACAGTGGCGGTCGGCTGGGGCGCGACGGTGGCCACGGTCAGCGTGCTGGCCACGGTGCTGGTGGGGGTCGGCGATGGGGTGGGGGAAGGGGTCGCGGTCGCCACAGCCAGCGCTTCAGCGGTGGCAGTGGCCTGCGACTCGGTCACGAAGCTCTGCTGTGCGGCGACCAACGACTCCAGTTGGGCCTGCACTTCCGCATCGCTGACCGTGATGTTGTTGGCGGCCGCCACCTGGCGCAGCAGCGTCTCTTCGATCATCTGCTCCAGCACACGATTGGTCAAGCCTTCAGAGTTGACCAGCTCGCTGCGCAGTTGCTGAATCTGGGAGGTGAAGAAGCCCTGCGCGCCGCCAGGATCGATCTGGTTCTGATATTGTAGCAGGCTTTGGAGCTGGCTGGTGCGCTGATACTGGTCGAAGCGGGCCAGTTTCCACAGATCGCCCGTGGAGATGCGATCGCTGTTCACCTTGGCAACGGTGCTGTTGGGAATGACCACCGTCTGGTACAGCAGTCCCGCGACCAAGACCAGCACGACCAGACCCACGACCGCGCCGACGATGATGGTCAGCCTGCGAGCGCGCTCGCGCTCGCGCTTGGTCATCGTCGCCTCCTTGCGCGACGGCTCCGTGCGCTCTACTCTGCGTCGCTTTGCCATAGTTTGCTACTCGCTCAGTTGCCGCTGTAGAGCCGGATATGCTCGCCAGTGTAGGGCAGTAGCGCCATGAAGCGGGCGCGTTTGACGGCTATCGACAGCCGGCGTTGATGCTTGGTACACAAGTTGGTCTTGCGCCGGGGGCGGATCTGCCCCCGCTCGGTGAGGAAGCGCTTCAACGTATCGGTCTTTTTGTAGTCGATCTGTTTGGAGTTCTCGGCGCAGAAGATGCACACCCGACGGGTGCGCACCTGCTGCTGGGGCCGACGCCGGCGAGCGCCAGCAGGGCCGCCCATGCCAGGCCGTCCGCCAGACGACCTCTCGTATGGTTCAGGCATAGTCCTATCCTTTGTCAAAAGTCAATGTCGGTGTAATCATCGTCGGCCACATAGGAGCGACCATCCAGGATGATCATCTCGTTGGCGACCAGCTCAGTGCGGAAGTGCTTGACTCCGCCGGCGTCATCCCAACTACGGGTCTGCAACCGGCCCTCGATGTAGACCTGCGAGCCTTTGCGCAGGTGCTGGTTGCAGATCTCAGCCAGGTTGCCCCAGGAAACGACGTTGAACCACTCGGTCGCCTCCTTGCGCTCCCCTTCTGAGGTACGCCAGCCGCGACTCACTGCGACACTGAACGAGGTCACCGGCTTGCCATTGGGCGTATAGCGCATTTCCGGCTCGTTGCCCAGCACGCCGATGATCAAGACCTTGTTCAGTCCTCTAGTCATCTTCGCTTGTCCTTTTCTACTGGGCAAATCCGCTATTCGCCCTGGCGCACAAAGATATAGCGCAAGATCCGCTCATGCAGCCGGATATTGCGCTCGACCTCGAGCAACGCCGCGCCAGCAAGTCGCAGGTTCATGACCACATAGCTGCCTTCGCTGTGCTTGTCAATCGCGAAAGCCAGCTTGCGCCGACCCCACACATTGGTCTGCAGCACTTCGCCCCCCTGAGCGCCGATCCAGGCAATCACCTGCTCATTGATGCTGGTCACAGCATCGGAGTCGGCCTCGGGATGAACGATGAACATGAGCTCATACTCGTTCACGTGCAGTTACCTCCTTTCCATGGGATTAGCCCACGGTCAACCGGCGATCTGAACGAGGAATCGCTTGGGCCGTGGGCGAAAAGTAACGAGGGCTGGAATGGGTTTCCAGTGCCCTCGCTGCACAAGCCGAGAGTATAGCACAAGGGGGCGGGGGGTGCAAGAATGGATTGGTAGATTGGTAGATTGGGAGATTGGTAGATTGGTAGATTGGTAGATTGGTAGATTGGTAGATTGGGAGATTGGTGGATTGGTAGATTGGGAGATTGGTGGATTGGTAGA
>JAJTXO010000651.1 GCA_021463315.1 Caldilineales bacterium
CTACGCGGCGGCCGCGGTGTTGACCAACGGCGAGGCGGGGCTGACCTTCAGCAAGCTGTTCACGCCGGAGGTGCTGGGCGCCCTGCAAGACTTCACGCTGCCGGTGTTCGGCACCATGGCCACCCTGATCGCGATCCTGATCTTCTGGGGCGCCATCGGCAAGTCGGCCCAGTTCCCGCTGCACGTCTGGCTGCCCGACGCCATGGAGGGTCCCACCCCGGTCAGTGCGCTGATCCATGCCGCCACCATGGTCTCGGCCGGCGTCTACCTGATCATCCGCATGTACCCCGTGATGCTGGCCGGCTCGACCCCGGCGCTGACCTTCATCGGCCTGATCGGCGCGTTCACAGCCCTCTTTGCGGCCACCATCGCCATCGCCCAGACCGACATCAAGCGGGTGCTGGCCTACTCCACCATCTCGCAGCTCGGCTTCATGTTCGCCGCGCTGGGCATCGGCGCCTATGTGGCCGCAGTCTTTCACCTGATCACCCACGCCTTCTTCAAGGGCCTGCTCTTCCTCAGCTCCGGCTCGGTGATCCACGGCATGGAGCATGGCGAGCACCACGCGCACGAGCACGGACACCATGAGGTGGCGGGCTTCGACGCCAACGACATGCGCTTCATGGGCGGCCTGCGCAAGAGGATGCCACTCACCTTCATCGCCTTCCTGGCCGGCGGCCTGGCCCTGGCCGGCGTGCCGCTGATCACCGCCGGCTTCTGGAGCAAGGATGAGATCCTGGCCGAGGACTGGTACGCGATCACTCAGGGCCATGTGGGCGAGCTGCTGCCGATCCTTGTCTTCGCCTGTCTGGTGATCGCAGCCTTCTTCACCGCCTTCTACACCTGGCGGCAGATCAGCATGACCTTCCTGGGCAAGCCCCGCACCGAGTCGGCCAACAGCGCGTCGGAGAGCAGCATGCCGATGGTGATCCCGCTGCTGATCCTGGCTGTCTTCGCCATCGGTCTGGGCTACGTGGGCGTCCACGAGGATTTCCCAGTGCTGGGGCCGTTGCTGGGCGGCAATCCCTTCCATCACTTCATCGGCGGCTTCGCCGAGACCCTCGGCGTCGAGGCGATCACCATCCCCTTCAGTTGGATGCCGGTGCTCTTCTCGGCGGTGCTGGCCCTGGGCGGCATCTTCCTGGGCTGGTGGATCTATGGCCGGGCAGGCAAGGGCTGGCAGACGCATGACCAACTGGACCCGCTGGAGGCTGGCATGCGCAAGGTGGGGCTGGGCGGCCTGTACAACGCCATGCGCAACAAGTTCTACTTCGACGAGCTGTACAACATCATTTTCGTGCGCTTTTCGCTGTGGCTGGCCCGCTCCTCGGCCTGGTTCGACCGCACTGTGATCGACGGGGTGGTGAACGGGGTCGGACGCTTCGGCCGCTGGCTGGCTGAGACCTCCAGCCGTATCGACAGCCGTTTCATCGACGGCATCGTCAACGGCCTGGGATCGCTGGCCAACAAGGCCGGCGGCGCGCTGCGCCTGGTGCAGACCGGCCAGGGCCAAACCTACCTATTGGTTGCTCTCTTGACAGTGCTGCTGCTGCTGGCGCTCTTTGCAGTGCAGGTGGCGGGCATCGGCGTTGTCGGATAAAAGGTTTGCCAACCTTGCCGAAAGGTTGATGAACTCGCCTCCCCAGGAGAAGTTACATGGCATCTTTCAACGAATGGATCCTCACCCTCACTGTCTTCATCCCGCTGGTGGCAGCGATCGTTGTGCTCTTCCTGCCGCGCAGCAATGAGCGACTGATCAAGCTGTGGTCAATCGTCATCAGCCTCGTCCCGCTGGCGCTGACCATCTACCTGATGGTCAACTACTACACCAGCCACATTCCGGCCGGCGGCGGCATGCAGTACCAGGTGAAGCTGCCCTGGATCCCGCAGCTCAACTCGTTCTACCACCTGGGCGCGGACGGCCTGAGCGTGCCGCTGCTCTTCCTGACCGCGCTGCTCTCCACCCTGGGACTCTACTATTCCAGCTTCACCATCAAGAAGCGGGTCAAGGAGTTCTTCTTCCTCTTCCTGCTGCTGGAGATGGGCATGATGGGCGTCTTCGTGGCGCTGGACTTCGTGCTCTTCTACGTCTTCTGGGAGATCGGCCTGGTGCCCATGTACTTCCTGATCGGCATCTGGGGCCAGCCCAAGGACCGGCCGCGCTACGCCGCGATCAAGTTCTTCATCTACACCCTGGTGGGTTCGGTGGCCATGCTGCTGGCGATTTTGGCGGTCTACTTCGCGACCGGCACCTTCGACATCCTGGAAGCGTCGGCCATGCAGCCCTTCGCGGGCAATCTGACCATCGCCAGCCTGGTGTTCTGGGGCTTCATGCTGGCCTTCATGATCAAGGTGCCCAGCTTCCCCTTCCACACCTGGCTGCCCGACGCGCACACCGCAGCCCCCACGGCCGGCTCGGTGATCCTGGCCGGCGTGCTGCTGAAGCTGGGCGCCTACGGCATCATCCGCGTGGTGCTGCCCATGCTGCCCGAGGCCTTCAGCCACTGGTCCCTGGTGATCGTCATCCTGGGGGTGATCGGCATCGTCTACGGCGCGTTCGTCTGCATTGCGCAAAGCGACCTGAAGCGGCTGATCGCCTACTCCTCGGTGAGCCATATGGGCTACGTCATGCTGGGCCTGGGCGCGGCCGCGGCCGGCATCAGCAAGATGGCCGAGCCAGGCATGACCGACAGCATGGCGATGGCCATCAACGGCGCCACCTTGCAGATGTTCAACCACGGCCTGATCACCGGCGGTCTCTTCTTCCTGGTCGGTGTGATCTACGAACGGGCCCACACCCGCGAGCTGAGCATGGGCGAACGCCAACAGATGGAACTGCTGCGCCTGCTGGCCGGGGGCGCCGAGGTGCTGATCCTGGACGAGCCGACCACCGGCATCAGCGCTGA
>JAJTXO010000652.1 GCA_021463315.1 Caldilineales bacterium
CAGGCCGGTACTGTTCGCCAGCGGCTCGACGCGCACCTGCTCGTCCTGGCGCAGGCTGTCGATGGCCGCGGCGGCCAGCGGCTCAGCCACCTCCAGCAGCTTGGCGCTGGCCTGCACCAGCTCGCACTGCGGCACGTAGACGTGGCCCTCGTCCGCCTTCTTGCTCAGTGTGTAGGCCACGCCGGCCGCCACCCGCTCCGGCGCATCGGGCGCAATGCCCATGTTGCGCGCGATCTTGTCGGCGGTGATAAAGCCGATGCCGTGGATATCCCTGGCCAGCCGGTAGGGGTCGTTGCGCACCACCCCGGCCGCGCCGTCGCCGTAGTGCTTGTAGATGCGCACGGCCAGCGCGGGGCTGACGCCGTGGCTCTGCAAGAAGACCATCACCTCGCGGATTTGGCGCTGCTCGTGCCAGGCCGACTTGATCTGCCCCACGCGCTTGGGGCCAACGCCCAGCACCTCGTGCAGCCGCTCCGGCGTCTCGTCGATCACCGTCAGGGTGTCGGCGCCGAACCTGCGCACAATGCGCTTGGCCGTCACCGGGCCAACCCCCTTGACCAGCCCGCTGCCCAGGTATTTCTCGATGCCCGCGGCCGTGGCCGGCAGCACCGAGGCGTAGCGCTCGACCTTGAACTGCCGGCCATACTGGCCGTGGACCGACCACTCCCCCTCCAGGCGCACATGCTCCCCCACCTGCACGCCCAGCATGTTGCCGATCACCGTCACCTCGTAGTCTTTGCCATCAGGGATCAGCCGGGCGACGGTGTAGCCGTTCTCCTCGTTGTGAAAGGTGATGCGCTCGATGGCGCCTTCCAGGGTAGGCATATGTGGCGTGCTGTTTGCTTGGCCTTTCCCTTGTCTACCTGTTCACCAGTCCACCATGTCCTTGACTAACGTTGCTTCCAGCGTGGCATGAAAGTGCGCTGATCGCCAGAAACCGTATACTCCCATGCCTCAGAGACAACATTCCCTGCCAGATCAGTCAAGAACGCTCGATACGTGCCCTCGGGGCCGTTGAGGAACTCGACCTTGGCGTTGTACTTGAACTGACTTTCCAATCCTGGGTCGCCAAACTGGCCGTCTGCAAGCACTGCGCTACCGCGGCCAGCCGGACCTTCCACTACAAGTACGTAGTCGTTAGTGACTACCCCGCTTTCGTCTCTATTCCAGACAAAACCAAAGAAGCTAACTACTGGGTTGGAGTTTAGTCGGGGCGGCACGCTCTCGAACTTGTCGAACGCGAAGGCCGGCGCAGGCGGCGCGGTGGGCGCGGGCGGCTGGGTCGGGGCCGGCGGCTGGATCACCACCGGCGGCCGGGTGGGCGCGGGCGTAGCCGTGGGCGGGGCCGGGATGGCCTGCGCCACCTGGATCAGCGCCGGATCGCCGATCACCTCCACCAGCCGCGCCACGATCCAGACGTTCTGGCCATCGACGCAGCAGACCTGGTACCAGTCGCCGGCCGCGTTGCTGGCCAGGATCTCCAACTCGCTGCCGGTGGCCACCTGGCCAGCCTCAGCGTAGGCGGTGCCGGGGCCGGTGCGCACGTTCACCTGCCCGTCGCCGCCGATGATTGCCTTGGGGGCGGCCGGCGTCGGCGTGTCGGTGGGCAGCGGGATGGGGGTGTCGGTGGGGGTCGCTGTGGCGGTCGGCACGGGGGTGTCGGTGGGAACCACTGTTGGCGTGAAGGTAGGCCGGACGGGACGGGTGGGCGTCGGCTCAGGCGTGGGTGTGGCGGCCGGGCCACAGGCGGCCAACAGCGCGGCCAGCAGCAACATCACAAACAACCAAGAACGTCGTGATCGGAACATGAAATGCCTCCTGAAGGCAACTTTGTCGTTGCGCAGTTGCGAAACGCGGCCCTTGGGGCCGCGCCCGGCGCGCTATTGTAGCACAAGGCGGACGACCGGGCTATTTTGCGCCCGCTCCGGTCTGGGTTTCGATATGCCGCAGACGGCTACTCAACCCACGGCTCTCGACCCGCGGCTGCTCAACCCACGGATACTGGAGCGGCGGACAAAAAAATCCATTGAGGCCGCCCAAGCTGCCGCGGCCTCAATGGATTTTTCACGCCGGCAGCGGCTGACAGGTTCAGCGCGCCAGCCACTCCTGCAGGATGCCAGCCAGATCCGGCTGGCCGATCTCCTGCAGTTCGTAGCGCACCCGCTGCGTCGGCCGGTTGATCTCCACCACCCGGCTCAGATCGATGGGGGTGGCCACGATCACCAGGTCACACGGTGTGTCGTTGATGGTCTCCTGCAGCTCGGCCTGCTGCTGGTCGCCATAGCCCATGGCCGGCAGCAGGGAGCCTGTGCCCGGGTATTTGGCGAAGGTCTCGGCGATGGAACCCACCGCCCAGGGCCGCGGGTCGATGATGCGGGCCGCGCCGAAGCGCCGCGCCGCCACCACGCCCGCGCCGTAGGCCATCTCGCCGTGGGTCAGCGTCGGGCCATCCTCCACCACCAACACATCCTTGCCGCGGATCGCGGCCGGATCGTCCACGAAGATCGGGCTGGCCGCCTCCACCACCACCGCGTTGGGGTTAACCCGGCGCACGTTATCGCGCACCGTGGCCACGCCGTCCAGGTCGGCTGTGTCGATCTTGTTGATCACCACCACATCGGCCATGCGCAGGTTGGCCTCGCCGGGGTGATAGCTCAGCTCGTGGCCGGGCCGGTGCGGATCGGCCACCACGATGTGTAGATCGGGCTGGTAGAAAGGCAGGTCGTTGTTGCCGCCGTCCCAGATGATCACGTCGGCCTCCTGCTCGGCCTGGCGCAGGATCGCCTCATAGTCTACGCCGGCATAGACGATCACGCCGCGGTCGATGTGCGGCTCGTACTCCTCGCGCTCCTCGATGGTGCAGTTGTGGCGGTCCAGGTCGGCGTAGCTGGCGAAGCGCTGCAC
>JAJTXO010000653.1 GCA_021463315.1 Caldilineales bacterium
GATCGCCAGGCGTCCCGCCGGGTCGGCCGCGAGTCGTTCGCCGGAGCCGGGCGGGACGCCCTGGAGATCATTCGAGTGAGGACGCCCTGGAGATCATTCGAGTCCGTCGCCGTTGCCATCCTGCTTGCGCAGGCCGCGTGCCACCAGAACGGCGGGCACGGCCACGGCCGCGGCCACCCCTGCGCCGATCAGCGCCTTGTCCAGCGTGCTGCGGCCGGAGTGGCCGGCGTTGTGGGCGGCGTCGGTGTGGCGGCGCTGCGCGGCCACCTCAGGCGCCTCGGTGAAGGCCATCTTGAAGACCTCCAGCGACTGCGGCAGCACCTCCATGCCCATGCGTTCCAGCCGCACCCCGGTCTTGCCGATATCGGCCCAGCCCTGCTCATCGGGCTGCACCAGCTCCCAGTTGGCGAAGAGCCGGCCCCACTCGCTCTGCAGCGCGTCGGACATCATCTGCTCGCTCTTGAAGGGGTACCAATACATGTCGTGGTAGGCCACCGAGGCCAGATAGGACCAGGGGGCCAGCACCGTCTTCAGCGACCACTCGATGGGCGCCTTGAGCGGGCCCCAGTAGATCTTGTGCTGCATGCGGCTGGCGAAGGTCATTTCCTTGAACGGCCCCTGGAAATGCCAGTTCTCGGCCGCCGCGTCCAGGTCGCCGACGATCTCGATCTCGTCGGGGTCGCCGCAGCCCAGCCCCAGCTCGTGGGCCAGGCGGATGTATTTGATGTCCAGCGGGTTGAAGCCCATCAGCTTGGCCGCCATGGCGTCGATGGCCACCTGGTCGCTGCTGGCCAGGATCACATTCTTGACGTGGGGGTACATGCAGCGCGGGCCAGGGCCGTCCCCGGCGAAGGTTCCGTCCATCACCGCGAAGACGCCGCGATGGATCTTCTGCTGGATCATCAGCAGGTCCACCAGGGTCTCGTGGATCACCGGATGCGTCCAATGGCGGCGCTCATTCAGCAGGCCGCCAAAGGCGTTCTTCATCGCGCCGGTGGTGGTGGTGAAGATATGCGCCTTGATGGTGGGCAGGTGGATGATGTTCTCGCCGATGAAGCGTTTGGGGATGTAGAAGCCGTCAGGGTAGACCTCGTTCAGCACCAGGAACTTGTCGGCCAGGTCGCCCACCGCGTCGCGGATGTGGATCCACTCCTCACCTTCGTAGAGATGGACGTTGCGCAGCCCATGGGCCTCGACTACGTTGAGCTGCTTGTTCTCGCGCTCACCCAGATGCGCGTCGATCACCACGGTGCGGTTGTGGCAGGCGTGCAGCAGATCCATGTCGTAGCCATCCTGCTGCATAGCCCGAATCACCCCTTCCATCTGCCAGGGGGTAGTGGAGGAGCTGGGGAAAAAATAGTGCCAGGAGATGTTGATCTTCAGCGCTGTGTCAGCGTCCTTGGCGATCACATCCTGGTAGCCCGCCAGGTTCATCAAACGATGATAATCTGCCAGCACCGTGCGGGGAGAGGTGCGCAGAACAGCCACTTTGCTCTTGCTCATGGTCATTGTCCTTTCGTTGCTCAATCAACTCAGGGCAGGATTGTACCACCAGAACGGACTGATGCCAAGAGTCGGCGACCGCTGCGACCAAAGGACTTCGGCAGTCGCCGCATCAGGGTTGAACCTGGCCGTTGCCCGGAACTGCGTCCTCTTGAGTGCTGCGGCGACTTCCGAAGTCTTGGGCCACCCGGATCACGGTCCGCACTCCGCCGGCGCCATGCCGCTCCAGCCGATCCAGCGCGGCGTTGATGGCATCGGCGTCCAGCGGGATCACATCGGTGACCACCGGCGCCAGATCCAGGCTGCCGCGGCGCACCAGCTCGGTCAGCAGGGGGATCTCGCTGGCCAGATGGTCGGAGCAGCCGATGATCTCGGCTTCGCGGTTGATGATCTCCTGATAGGGGTAGATGGGCACAGGCTCTTGGCCCAGGCCCACGGCCACGACGCGGCCAAAGGGGGCCAGACTGGCGATGGCCGGTCGTAGCGTGGCGGGTGCGCTCACGAAATCCAGCGCCACGTCTACCCCGCGGCCGCCGGTGAGGCCGCGAATCTCGTCGGCGACAGAGGACTGCCAGTCCTCGGAAGGACTGGCAGTCCTGACGGGAATCGCGCCCAGCCGCTCGGCCAGCGCCAGCCGGCCCAAGTCCCGATCCACCGCGATCACGGTCAGCGCGCCCAGGACGGCCGCCAGTTGGATGGCCGACATGCCCAGCCCGCCTGCGCCGAAGATAGCCACCGTCTCGCCGGCCGCCAGCCGCCCCTTGTGCAGGGCATGGAGCGCCGTAGCCGAGGAGCACATCATCACCGCACCCTGCTCAAAGGGGATGGCGTCGGGCAGGGGGAAGAGGCTGGCCGCGGGCACGGCGATGTAGTCGGCGTAGCCGCCATCGCGATGCTTGCCGATCATCTGGCCGGTGGCGCAGAATTGCTCCGTGCCTTGACGGCAGTAGCCGCACTGGCCGCAGGTGGCCAGGTAGTGCAGACAGACCCGATCGCCCGGCTGCCAGCATGTCACCAGTTCGCCCACCTGCGCCACCACGCCGCTGACCTCATGGCCCAGCGTCAACGGCAGCGGCCCGGCCGGCGACACCCCGGCGCGGTAGTGCGCGTCCGAATGGCAGATGCCGGCCGCCCGCACCTGCACCAGCACGTCCAGCGGCCCTACGGCCGGCCGCGCGATCTGCTGCATCTCCAGCGGCCGGCCCACCGCAACCAGCCGCACCGCTTTCATAGTCGAGGGCATAATCACTCCTGGAACGATGAACGATGAACGATGAACGATGAACGATGAACGATGAATCCAGAATACGGACTCCAGATTCACCGTGAACCGATCACCGATCACCGTCTGAATCACGGATTGTCACAGATTACACGGATTACACGGAGGCGGAGC
>JAJTXO010000654.1 GCA_021463315.1 Caldilineales bacterium
AGGAGGCCGCCACGCAGTTGGACGATCCGGCCCTGGCCAGCGCCGCGGCGGCCTTTGCCCAGCAGACCCAACACGGCCTGGACGCGCTGGCTTTCGAGTTTGCCCGCGACCTGAAGCATGTCTTCGAGCGCCGCGGCCAGGAGGTGCAGGGCCGCCCCCCGACGCTGGTGGTCGATTCGCTGGCTTTGCAGATCGACATGGGGGCGCGCAAGGCGCAGTGGTTCTACGGCAAGGAGGCGCTGACCTCGCCGCTGGCGCTCTCCATCAACGCCATCGTCAAGGCCTATGACCAGCAGCACAAAGCCATCGCGCAGCGCAGCATCGACGTGCCCGCGTTCGTCGGGGAGCTCTACAGGGCCTGGCAGGACGCGCTGGCCAAGCGGCAGAAGGCGCCGGCCGGCAAGCGCATCAACATCGTCGAGGTCTACAGCCAGGTGACGCTGAACCGCCAGACGCCGCGCTTCTGGAACAGTCCGGCGCGCAGCACCTTCAAGGACTACGAGCGGGCCCACTTCGTGCGCGATCTGGTGCTGGCCCAGGCCGCGCCCACGGTCGAGGCCGAGGGCAAGACGCAGCATCTGCGGCTGGGCGTGGCCACCAAGAGCAACGCCGACAACCCCATGCGCAGCATATGGCTGCCGCAGGCCGCGCTGGACGGCGAGTATTACTCGGATCTGACCTTCGCGCTGGAGTAACCCATGCCTCTAACCCCATCCCTGGCCCGCCAGATCGTCGAGGTGCTGGGCAGCAGCGGCACGCCGCCGGTCAAGGGGGTGCAGTATTTCAACGCCGGCAACCAGTCGCTGCTGGACGCGCTGGACCAGTTCTATTTCTCCTCCTACCTGCAGGACGGCGGCGCGGCCTACAAGATGGTCATCGGCGACTACGGCAGCGGCAAGTCGCACTTCCTCTATTGCCTGCGCGATCTGGCCTGGGAGCGTGGCTTCGCGGTCAGCAAGGTTGACCTCAGCCCGGTGGAAACGCCCTACAACGACCAGCGCGCGGTCTACGCGGCGGTGGCGCGCAATCTGATCTGGCACGAGGCCGACGAGGCCGCCACGGACGAGTACGGCCTGGCGCGCTTTCTGGAGGGCACGCTGCAGCGGGTGGTGGGCGGCCCGCTGAGCCTGGAGACGGTCAACCATCCCAACTACCGGGCGCTGATCGACACGCTGGAGCTGGCCACCATCGACAGCCTGGCCTACAAGAACGCGGTGCTGGCCTATCTGGAGGCGCTGATCCGCGACCAGGAGGAGCGGCTGGACAGCCTGACCCGCTGGCTGATGGGGGTGGCCACCACGCCGGCCGACACCGCGCTGCTGCGGGAGCTGGGGGTGGCTGGCAAGATCAGCAAGCCCAACGCCTTCCGCATGTTGCGCTCGCTGGCGCAGACCATCCGCGCGCTCTCCTACAGCGGCCTGATCCTGCTCTTCGACGAGGTGGATCGCATGGCCAGCATCGGCGGCAAGGCGGAAAAGCTGGCCACCGACAACCTGCGCGAGGTGATCGACCGCTGCCGCGACGAGATGCCGGGCGCGATGTTCGTCTACGCCGCGCCGCCTCAGTTTATCAACGACGTGGTTCCCCGCTACCCGGCCTTGCAGCAGCGCATCCGCACGCCGGGCCGCTTCAGCCGCATCAACCACTTCAGCCCGCAGATCAGCCTGGACCACCTGGACCTGGCCGAGAACGATCTGATGCTGGCCATCGGCGAGAAGCTGATCCCGATCTACGAGCTGGCCTTCGGCGCGCAGCTGGATCACAAGGTGCAATACGCCAACGCGGCGATCCTGGCCAACGTGGCGCGGGATGTCTTTCTGGACATCAGCCATCGCCGGCTGTTCGTCAAGGCCTTTGTCAGCGAGCTGGCGCGCCAGCACGCGCTGGGCGAACACGTTCTGGCCGAGGAGGAGGCGATTGCTATCGTCCGCGGCCAGGTGGATGATTTGAGCGGCGGCGAGACGCCGCCGTATTGACCGCCGCCAATTATCCGCGGGTTGAGTAGCCGTCTGCGGCGTATCGAAACCCGTCGGCGGCGTAGCGAGACCCTTTCAATGGTGAATTGGTGAATGGTGAATTGGTGAATGGTTAATTCCAGAGGCGTCGGCGACGCGGTTGAGCATCCACAATATGGCCGTGGGGTGATTGCGGCGATCTATCGCAACGGCAGCGAGTGGCTGGTGCGTTTCGAGGGCGGGCTGCGCTTCCGCCGGCCGCGCCAGGAATTCGTGGGCGAGCAGGCGATCTCGCTGGCGCCGGCCGCGCCGCTGCCCAGCCTGGACAGCCAGCCGATGCCGCCCAGCCGCTATGCCGCGCGCCAACTGCTGGAGGCGCTGCGCGTGGGCGTGGCCCCGGTGCAGCACATCCAAGAGCTGACCATCGGCCTGACCAACGAGCGCGCCAGCCTGGCCGAGGGGCTGGCCGCGGCCCATCAAACCGGCGGCGCGGCGCGGGCGGTGATCGGCGAGTATGGCTTTGGCAAGACCCATCTGGTGGAGCTGGCGGCCCAGGAGGCGCTGGGGCGCAACTTCCTGGTGGCGACCACGAGCCTGGACCTGGGCGAGACGCCGGCCCACCGCGCGGTGGCGATCTACAGCAGCTTGCTGCGCGGCCTGCGCTATCCCGACAGCGACGAGCGCGGGCTGGAGCCGCTGATCGACAAGGCGCTGGCCGTGGCCAACTGGCGCGGCCATCTCTGGTCGGCCACCAGCGAGGCCAACGATCCGCTGGACGTGGGGCTGGTCGCCATCGACGCTACTTCGTCGGCGCGGCAGCGCAAGGCGTGGCGCGAGTGGCTGAGCGGCGGCCGGCGCACGCCGCTCATGGCCAAGGGGCTGCCGCGCGGGGTCAAGTTCCCCAGCATCTACACCGTGGGCCACAACGGCCGGCAGATCGCCT
>JAJTXO010000655.1 GCA_021463315.1 Caldilineales bacterium
CTGCGCGCGATCACGGCCGACACTTGCGGCGCAGCCGACTCGCCATCCTCCAGATTGATCCCCACGTTGCCGATGTGGGAGACGGTGAACAGCACGCCCTGGCCGCGATAGGAGGGATCGGTGATGATCTCCTGGTAGCCGGTCATGCTGGTGTTGAAGACCAGCTCGAAGACTGCGTCGGCCGCCGCGCCGAAGGGCTGGCCGGCGATCACTGTGCCGTCTTCCAGCGCTAGACTTGCCTGGACATCAGGCGTATTTTCACGTACCATGAATGTTGAAAACACCGGCGAATGCTGAGATACTGGCCATGTGGGTATGCCATCAACGTATCATCTCAAAAAACCGGGGGTGAGACTTCCGAAGTCTGCGCAGGTTTGTTCAAAACGGGCTCACAGCCCATAAGACTTCGGAAGTCTTCCCCAATCTATTGAGATGATACCCTTCAACGAATACAGAGAGATATGTTGGTCCAGCTACGGCAGCAATTTGAATGCGACGCAGTGCTTTGGACGAAACATGCGAAAGTGCCTCTGATCCAATGTAAGGATCAGATCGATGTTCAATCGTTCCGCCATAGCAACAATGAGCGAGTCCACGAGATCAATATGGGCATCGTTGTACTGGCGCAAGATAGCTGCTGCGCGCCCATAGTCTGAAACCTCTGGTTCAACCAGTATCATGTCCGTGGTGACAAGATCGCCTACGAAATCCGCCCCCGCTAACGGCCCGATGTCACGAAGCAACAGAAAGGCGACTTCGACAATGACTGGCGTGGGCAACAGCATCGGCTCACGGACTCCACGCGCTGCGTTTGTGGCTGCTTCGTGCTGCCGCTCTGTCCGATTGATGACAGCGTAGACAAAACCGGTGTCGAGAAGTACAGCCATCAGTCAACGCTCAAGCCACTGATCGCGCTGACGCCCGTCTCCATGATCTCCTCGGCACGCTCAGCGCTGTCACCTGGACCACCAGCAAAGCGACCCGCTATTGCCAACAACCCAGATTGCCCGTTAGCCTGACCTCGCTGCCATTTCCTTCCTGAAGCGGCCGGTTCAGCAATGGCGCTGTCGATCAACATGCGCGCCAATGTCAGCCGATCAGCGATCGGCAATGTCGTCAGCTCAACCATCAACTCTTGTACGTTCGCGGTCATACGACACCTCTCATGCAACCAAGTAGCCAGGGGCCGCTACCGAGCATCTGCATTCTACCATCACCAGAAGATGCGGACAAGCAGCGCCGCGTACTGCAGGCTAACGCCCCAGATGCTGCGCGAAGAAGTCCACGATCCGGTTGTAGCAGTCCACCTTGTTGACGTACTTCAACACATCGTGCCCCTCGTCGGCGTAGACCACGTAGTCCACGGTCTTGCCCTCGGCCTGCATCCGCTCCACCACATCGCGCGACTCGCGCTCGATGACCCGCGGGTCGTGCGCGCCCTGCAGCACCAGCAGCGGGCAGGCCAGATTGGACAGATAGCTGCTGGGCGAGCGCTCGGCCAGGAACTCGGCGTCCTTCTCGGGATGGCCCAAGATCTGGTAGAAGTAGGTCTTCCAGGTCTCCGGCAGCCGATCGATGAAGGTGAACAGGTTGTACGGCCCGAACATGTCCACGCCGGCCTGCCACAGCTCTGGATGCCGGCCCAGCAGAGTCAGGGTCATGTAGCCGCCGTAGGAGCGGCCCATCACGCCGACGCGGCTCATATCCAGCCGCGCATCCTGGCGCAGCAGCTCGTAGGCCGCGACATGGTCCAGCCGGTCCAGCCCGCCCCAGTCATGATCGACCCGCTTCATGTAATCCATGCCATAGCCGGTGCTGCCGCGCACGTTGGGCGTCCAGACCGCAAAGCCGTTGAGGGTGAAGAACTGGATCAACGGCATGGAGAACCAGGTGAAGTCGGGCCGCTCCTGGCTCTGCGGGCCGCCGTGGATATAGAAGATCACCGGCCGGGGACCCTCGTAGCCCAGCTCGGCGGCCGGCAGGTAGAGCCGGGAGGAGATGCGCAGGCCGTCGTGGCTGGTGTAGGGGTAGTTCTCGCCAGGCGCCAACACGGCCGGCGGAATGCCCAGCAGCCGCTCGTTGGTCAGCCTGCGCTGCGCGCCGTCCGGCTCCAACACGAAGATCTGCGCGGGCGAGGTGGCGGTGGAAAAAGAGAGCGCATAGCGGCCGCTGGCCGCGTCGTAGTTCAGCGACTCGAGCACGCCGCCGCTCAGCCCCTCGGCCTGCCCCACCAGCACCCGCTGCACGGCAAAGCTGCGATGACCCTCGTCGAACTGGCCCTCGTAGACCCAGGAGCTGCCGTCGATGTTGTACTCCAGGGTGAAACGGTTGCCGACGCGGTGGGTCATGCCGACCAGCTCGCCCGCGCCGCTGTGCATCAGGCCGCTGATGGCCACCGGCGCCATTGCGTCGGGATCGTCCAAGGGGAAATAGCTGAGGCCGTAGCTGTCGTCGAACAGCGCCGAGGTACAAAAAACGCCCTGTTCCATGGGAAAGGCCACGCCAACGCCGTTGGGAGGCACCTGCTCGCCCGGCGCGCGTTGATCCATCGGCTTGCCGAAGAGCCGACGCCGCTCGCCCTCGCCATCACGCCATAAGTAGAGCACGTGATCGCCAAAGGTGTACTGGTCAGACAGCAGGACGACGGTCATGTCGTCGTTATGCCCCACGGGCGCGTTGGCATAGAGGCTCGAGCCCAGGTCCACCCTCTCCAGCGTGCCCAGATGGACGCGAAAGGTGCTGTAGATCGGGCTGTTGCGCGGGTCCACAGTGAACAGCGCCAAAAGCCGGTCGGCGTCGCAGAAGGAGCAATAGAGCTGCTGACCGGCGAAGCGCTCGCCGAACAGCGGCTGCGGGATACCGCCCTCGATGGGCAGGAACATGGGTTGATAGTTCT
>JAJTXO010000656.1 GCA_021463315.1 Caldilineales bacterium
CCCTCCTCCCTGTCATGCTGAGGTCCGCCGAAGCATCCCTCCTCCCTGTCATGCTGAGGTCCGCCGAAGCATCCCTCCCGGCCGGCGGCAGCCAGACTCGCAGCTCCTCCGCCACCTGGCGGGCATGCTCGCTGCGCGCCACCACATACACCATCGGCCGGGCCAGCGCGGGAAACAAACCAGCCACAACAAAAGCCCGCGCCGCGCCGTACAGAGCCAACGGCGCGCGGTCAGGCTGTCCCGCCCGCGTCTCCTCCAGAAGCTGGCGATAGGCAGGCAGATCGACGAGAAGCTGGGTTAGTCCTGAGAGGTTCAAGGATCACCTCGGTTTGAAACGTAAATCGCGTGCCATCTCAATAAACCGGGGTCGAGACTTCCGAAGTCTGCACAGGTTTAGTCCATAAGACTTCGGAAGTCGCAGCGCGCCCTCACGCTTCGCGCGCGGTGTTGAAGGCGTTCATGGCCGCGACCACGCCGTGGCCCAGCCAGTGCTGAATGGCCTCCACCGCCTGCTCGCGCGCGGGACCCATGGCCTCTTCCTGCGACGGGGAAAAATCCTGCAGGACGTAGGCGGCCGGATCCATGCGGCCGGGCGGGCGGTCGATGCCGACGCGCAGCCGGGCAAAATCACCGCCGCCCAGGCTGCCCATGATCGATTTCATGCCGTTGTGGCCGCCGGAGCCGCCGCTGGCCCGCAGACGCAGCGCGCCCAGCGGCAGATCCAGATCGTCGTAGATCACCAACAGATCGACCGGCGCGATCTTGTAGAAGCTGAGCAGCGCCTGCACGCTGGGCCCGGCCAGGTTCATGAAGGTCTGTGGCTTGGCCAGCGCGACCCGCAGCGCGTGCAGCTTGGGCTGAGTGATCGGCGGCCCGGCCTGCTCGGCCGGCTGGGCCGCGGGTGGAACCTGCTCCACGCCGGTCTGCACCGCGATGCTGCCCAGCGCCACCTTGGCCTTGCCCTGTTTGGCATCGAAGCGCAGGCCGTGCCGGTCGGCCAGCAGATCGACGATCTGAAAGCCGACGTTGTGCCGATTCTGTTCATACTGCTTACCTGGATTGCCCAGGCCGACGATCAGTTTCATGGCGATTAGGGGTTGGTCGGTGGGATGCAATGGCGTTGGTTTCGATACGGCGGCCTACTCAACCAACGGGCAATGGCGTTGGTTTCGATACGGCGGCCTACTCAACCAACGAGACCGCATCCAGCGACTGAAGGAGAGCGCGATAAACGCAAACTGGGGCCAATCTCGGCGATTGGCCCCTGAGACAACGGTGTTGGAGGGCGCCCAGTGGCACGTAACTCGTAACACGTAACCCGGAATTGAGTGCTGTTGTTCTAGATTCCGAACTGCGGGTTACATAACAACTATTTCTTACCCAGAGGCGCCGTCCACGCTTCTGAGTTACGTGTTACGTATTACGAGTTACGTTTCACGCCTCACGGCGCAATCAGATACCAGAGCCAGGTCAGCAGCCGGCGCAGGCCGAAGAAGGCGCCCACGGCCAGAAAGATGGCGCCTGCCAGCGATGCGCCGCGCACGAAGGAGGACTGCAAGGTGCTGCCCTCGATGGCGTCGGTCAGCGAGGCGCTGTCCGAGCTGTCGCTGGGGGTGTCGTTGCCACTGACCGTGGCCTGCGACTGCGCCTCGGGCGTGGCGCTGGGCGAGGGCCGCGGCGTGGGGGTGGGAATATCCGGCTGCTGTACGGCCGCGGCGGTCGCCGTGGGGGGCGGAGTCGGCGTCACCACACCCTCGATGGGGGGCGGCAGCGTCGCCTCCACGTCGAAGGCGGGCGTGTCGGTGGGGGTTGGCGTGGGGGGTGTGGTGTTGGCCACCACAACGTTGCGGGCAAAGCCATCGTCGTAGTTGCCGTCCTGGCGCACCACCCGCACCCGCAGGCTGTAGTTGCCATCGGGCAGGCCGCCGGTTTCCCAGACGCCCAGAACGCCGTTGCTCACCGGTGTGGTGTTGGCGTCGCCTATAAACACCCAGTTCTCACCCGGCTCGACGGTGTAATACAGCTCATAACGTTGAAAGGCCGGGTGCAAGGCCGACCCGGTGATCTGCACCGACCCGCGCACCGACGATCCGCCCGCGGGCGAGCTGATGACCGCGGCCGCGTCCTGGAACAAGGGGCGGACCGGCCCTATCGCGCCGGCGGGCGTGGCCGAAGCCAGAAACAAACAGACTGTTAGCAGTGCAAGCAACCGGGACAGCCAAGGCCCCGATCGCCAAGAAACGAAACTACGCGCCATCAAGCGACTCCCGTCGAAAGCGTTTTTTCTGGTGCTGCGCCTTGCGCAACGAAGGGGCAGGCTATCCATCAGACAGCCTGCCCGTATCAGGCAGCTAGTTTAGCACAGGAAGACGGTGATGACAAGAACTTGAGCGAAGAATGTGTGGGAATGACCTGCCGTGATGCGTGCCACGTGCTGCGGGTTTCACGCCTCACGCTCCACCTCTTCCAAATCGAGCCACGCAATCCTCGGATCGTCCCGCCGAAACCAGGTGTATTGCTGACGCACAAAGCGGCGGGTCTGTTGCTTGATGGCCGCCACGGCTGCCTCGTAGCTCAGCTCGCCTTGCAGATGCTGGATCATCTGACGATAGCCCAGGCCGGTCAGCGCGGGGAGCTGCGGCGAAAGGCCGGCCTCCAGCAGGCGCTGCGTTTCGGCCAGCAGCCCGCGCGCCATCATCTCGTCCACCCGCTGATCGATGCGGGCATACAGCGCCGGCCGCGGCCGGGTCAGCCCGACGCGCACGATGTGATAGGGCGGCGGCGTGGCCGCTTGCAGCTTGCTGATCGGCTGGCCCGTCACCAGACAGACCTCCAGGGCGCGGATGACCCGGCGCACGTTCCGTGCATCGATACGGCTGGCCGCGACCGGGTCCAG
>JAJTXO010000657.1 GCA_021463315.1 Caldilineales bacterium
GAGACTTCCGAAGTCTGCGCAGGTTTTAAGACTTCGGAAGTCTTCCCCAATCTATTGAGATGATACGAAAATAGCTGTCTAGAAAATAGTTCGCCGCTCGGGCCGGTCTTTGCGAAGCACCCCGGACGTAGCCTGAAGGAGTGCAACGACTGGAGGGTGGGCCGACCGAACCCGCTGTTTTCATCGGTGGTTGTGCGCCCAGCGCATGAATGTCTGTTCCCACCGACGCGCTGACCGGTCCAGAGACTCGCCTCTTGCCATGGAGACAATCGGTTCTGCCACGGCAGTCGGCGCGCCCCGAACCCGGCACGGCGCCTGACCCCGCCGACGCGCTCTGCCTGACCGCTGGTCGAGTAGGCCGCCGTATCGAGACCCGACCCAATTGCCAAGGAGTTGCTCATGGCCCCAGTCCTCGAGCTGCGCAACATCACCAAACAGTTCCCCGGCGTGCTGGCCAACGACCATATCGATCTGACCCTGGAGGACGGAGAGATCCACGCCCTGTTGGGCGAGAACGGCGCCGGCAAGAGCACGCTGATGAACATCCTCTATGGGCTGTACAGCCCCGACGAGGGCGAGATTCTGATCCGCGGCCAGGCCACCAAGATCACCGGCCCCACCGACGCTATCCGTCAGGGCATCGGCATGGTGCATCAGCACTTCATGCTGGTGCCGGTGCTGACCGTCGCCGAAAACGTCATGCTGGGGGAGGAAACGACCAAAGGCCTGGTGCTCGACCGCAAACAGGTGGCCAACAAGATCCGCGAGCTGTCGCGCAAATATGGCCTGGAAGTGGACCCCGACGCCAAGGTCGAAAATCTGTCGGTGGGGGTGCGCCAGCGTGTCGAGATCATCAAGGTGCTCTACCGCAGCGCCAACATCTTGATTCTGGACGAGCCGACCGCGGTGCTGACCCCCCAGGAGGCCGACGATCTGTTCAGCATCCTGCGCTCGCTGCGCCAGCAAGGGGTGAGCATCATCTTCATCAGCCACAAGCTGCGCGAGGTGCTGGATCTGGCCGATCGCGTCACCGTCATTCGCCGCGGCCGCGTGGTGGGCGAGACGAAGACGGCCGGCGCCAGCCAGGCTATGCTGGCGGAGCTGATGGTGGGCCGCCAGGTGGCGCTGACCGTGGAGAAAACTTCGGCCCAGGTCGGCGAGCCGGTGCTGGCGTTCCAGGATCTGAAGGTGCTGGACAACCATCTGCACCTGGCGGTCAACGGCGCCAGCCTGGAGGTGCGCGCGGGCGAGATTCTGGGCGTGGCTGGCGTGCAGGGCAACGGCCAGACCGAGCTGGTGGAGGCGTTGACCGGGCTGCGCGCGGTGCAGAACGGAACCGTGCGCATCGCCGGCCAGGATGTCACCAACGCCACGCCCCGCAGGATCACCGAATGCGGCGTGTCGCACATCCCCGAGGATCGCCAGGAGGATGGCCTGGTGCTCTCCTTCCCGATCTACGACAACCTGATCATCAACACCTTTTATCGCCCCCCCTTTGCCAAGGGGCTGATGATCAACCAAAAGGCCATCGTCGACCAGGCTGACGGGCTGATCCAGGAGTTCGATATCCGCACCCCCAGCGCCGCCGTGCCGGTTTCCAATCTCTCCGGCGGCAACCAGCAGAAGGTGATCGTGGCTCGCGAGTTGAACCGTCCCAGCAAGCTGTTGATCGCCAACCAGCCCACCCGCGGCCTCGATGTCGGCTCCATCGAGTTCATCCATCAGCAGTTGGTGCAGAAACGAGATGAAGGCGCGGCCGTGTTGCTGGTGTCGGCCGAGCTGGACGAGATCATCGGGCTGGCCGACCGCATCGCCGTCATCTTCAAAGGCCAATTCACCGCCGTCGTCGACGCCGACGATGTCTCCAAGGAGCAGGTGGGCCTGATGATGGCCGGCAACAGCCTGGAGGAGGCGCTGGCCAACGCGCCCCGCAGTGCGGCGACCAAAGAGCGCGCCATTGTCACCTAAGGAGCAACGCCATGTCTGAAGCGACCACATCCAGCGCCTCCACCGAGGCCCGAGGCGCTCCCCCTGAAGTCAAAAACACCCGGCTGCGCGATGCCATTCTCTATCCGCTGCTGGCTGTGTTCACGGCGTTGGTCATCGGGGCCATTTTGATCCTGATCACCGACAAGGCCGTGGTCAACGCCTGGCTGAACTTCTTCGACGACCCCATGGGCACGTTGCGGTTGACCTGGCAAACGGTGGCCAAGGCCTACGGCGCGATGTTCGAAGGCTCACTGAACATCGGCGGCATCATCCGCGGCGTCGGCGCGGCGCTGCGCGGCGAAGGAACCCGCCAGCTCGCCATCGCCCTGGTGCCCCTGTCCGAAAGCCTGACCCAGGCGGTGCCCTACATCTTCGCCGGCCTGGCCGTGGCTTTCGCCTTTCAGGGCGGCCTGTTCAACATCGGCGGCGAAGGGCAGATGCTGGTGGGCGCACTCTGCTCGGTCTACATCGGCTTCAAGCTCACCGGTCTGCCCTGGTTCGTGCATCTGCCCCTGGCTATGATGGCCGGCATCGCGGGCGGCGCGCTCTGGGCCGGCATCGTCGGCGCACTCAAGGCCTACACCGGCGCGCACGAGGTGATCAACAGCATCATGATGAACTGGATCGCCATCACCCTGAGCTCCTGGCTGCTCAAGGTGGGCGGTCCGTTGGCGCGACCCGACGTGCCGGTGACTCCGCCGGTGCTGCCCTCGGCCTGGATCCCGCGGCTCTTCGACACGCCGGGCAATCGCTTTCACGCCGGTTTCTTCCTGGCGCTGTTCACGGTCTGGCTGGTCTGGTGGATCTTATATAAATCGACGCTGGGCTTCCAAATCCGCATGGTCGGCGCCAATCCCAAGGCGGCCAAATACAGCGGCGTCAACGTCAAGCGCCTGTGGATCGCC
>JAJTXO010000658.1 GCA_021463315.1 Caldilineales bacterium
TACTGAGATTCAGTACTTCACGGTTGTTGTCTCACGCAAAGGCGCAAAGACCGCCAAGGGCAGCATTCTTGGCATTTTTTGACGGCTTTGCGTGAGAATCGTGAACTACTGAGATTCAGTACTTCACGGTTGTTGTCTCACGCAAAGGCGCAAAGACCGCCAAGGGCAGCATTCTTGGCATTTTTGACGGCTTTGCGTGAGAATCGTGAACTACTGAGATTCAGTACTTCACGGATGTTGTCTCACGCAAAGGCGCAAAGACCGCAAAGGGCAGAGATTCCTGGCATTTTTGACGGCTTTGCGTGAGAATCGTGAACTACTGAGATTGGAGGCGAGGCCTCAGCCGGGTCGCAGCCTAAACACCGGCTAAAGCCTCGACTCCAGATGCGGGAGGCGGCGTCATAGCCACCACAAGCTACTTTGACGCCTGTCGCCGCCAAGGCTATAATCATCCCAGCACACCCATCGCACCCACCCACCTCCTTGCCTACTTGTCTCCTTGTCTACTTGTCTACCTGTCTCCTTGTCTACCTGCCAACTTGTCTACCTGCCTCCTTGTCTACTTGTCTACCAATCTACCAATCTACCCATCTACCAACCCACCCCCCAAATCCCCATGAGCGCCAAACCCCACCCTGACATCGAACGCGTCCTGATCGACGCCGCGAGCATCCAGCAGCGCGTGCAGGAGCTGGCGGCCGAGATCGACCGAGACTACGCCGACAAGCCGCGTGTGCTGTTGGTGGGCGTGCTCAAGGGCGCCTTCATCTTCCTCTCGGATCTCTGCCGCGCGCTCAACGTGCCGCATGCGGTCGATTTCATGGCCGTCTCCAGCTATGGGATGACAGCCACCAGCGGCGCGGTGCGCATCATCCTCGACCTGCGCGAATCCATCGAGGGCAAGCATGTGCTGCTGGTCGAGGATATCGTGGACAGCGGCCACACGCTGCACTATCTGCAACAGGTGTTGACCAGCCGCGGCCCTGCTTCGTTGCGCACCTGCGCACTCTCGCGCAAGGAACGACCGGAGGCCATGGGCGTGCCGGTCGACTATCTGGGCTTCACCATCCCCGACGTCTGGGTGGTGGGCTATGGCCTGGACTACGCCGACACCCATCGCACCCTGCCCTATATCGGCGTCCTGAAACCGGAGGTCTATCGCTAAATCTATGGATACCAACGAACCCACCACGCCGGAAATGCCCAAGGTCTTCGAGATCTACCTGCAACTTGCCAACTACCCCATCCTATCCGATCGCATCCGCCGCCGCATGCGCGCCGAAATCTTCAACCGCGGTTTTCAGGAGCGCGAGCACTTCGAACAGGAGGTGGAAACAAAGGCCAGACAGTCTCAGGAGACCGAAGGGCTGATCGACCCGTTCAACCAGGAGTCGACCGAGGTGTGGGAGCAACGCAAGCGCTTTGTCCGCGACCAACTGACCGACTTCTACTTTGCCTACAACCTGTCGCCGCGCCATCTGAGCGAGATCATCCAGGAAGAGATTGGCAAAAAGGATGGCGACAGGCCGATTATGAGCTTCAACCCGGAGCTGGCGCCGTGGAATGTGCTGTTTGCCAAGGGCTGGCAGTTGGAAACCTTGCCGCCCGAAGAGCAGGAACAGGGGCGCCATCACCTGGAGGAGATCCGTGCTGTGCTGATCAAGGCGATGATCAGCGATCAGTTGGCCTTTGTCGGCATCGCCCGCAAGTACTTCAGTGTGGCGGATCTGGACGAGATCCGCCAGCATCGCATCGGGCGGGGCAAGATCGGCGGCAAGGCGGCCGGCATGATGCTGGCCTGGAAGATCCTCAGCAGCGCCCAGCCGGGACCAGGCAACGTCCTGACCCACCGCCTGACCATCCCTGAGACCTTCTTCGTGGGCGCGGATGTGTTCTACGAGTTTCTGGAGTTCAACGCGTTGCTGGGCGATCTCAACCAGAAGTACAAGTCGACCGACCAGATCATCGCCGACTATCAGACTCTGCCGGAACGCTTCGCCCAGGGACAGTTCCCCCAGGACATCATCGAGCAACTGACGACCTTGTTGGCCAAGGTAGACCGGGCGCCTCTGATCGTTCGCTCCTCCAGCCTGCTGGAGGACAATGTCAACACCTCCTTCGCCGGCAAATACGATAGCATCTTCTGTCCCAACCAGGGGACGCCGGAGGAGAATCTGGACGACCTGAAGTGGGCCATTTCCCAGGTCTATGCCAGCGCGTTCAACCCTGATGCGCTGCTCTATCGGCGACAGATGGGCCTGATCGACTACGACGAGCGCATGGCCGTCATCATCCAAAAGGTGGCCGGCCAAATCCACAACGATCTGTTCTTCCCCACCCTGGCCGGCGTGGGCTTCAGCCGCAATCCCTTCCTGTGGACCCCGCGGCTGCGGCGCGAGGAGGGCTTTGTGCGTCTGGTGGCGGGCTTGGGCACGCGCGCCGTCGACCGGGTGCCCGACGACTACCCGCGCATGATCGGCCTGAGCCATCCCAGCCTGCGGCCGGATCAGAACGCACGCCAGATCGCCCGCTACAGCCAGCACAACATGGACGTGGTCGATCTGCGCGCCAATGAGCTGCGCACGGTGCCGGTGCGGGATGTGATCGACGCCAGCTTCCCCTGGCAGCGCCTGCTGGCCTCGCGCCTGACCGATGGTCTCTTGCAGCCGATTCTCTCAACGGCCAGTCGGACCCCGGCCGACGAGCTGGTGCTAACCCTGGACGGCGTCATCGAACGCACCGACTTTGTGGCGATGCTCAAGCAGATGCTGACCTGCCTGGAAACCGCCTATGGCCGCCCCGTAGACGTGGAGTTTGCCCTGGAGTTCACCGGCGCCATGCGTCACCCTGAGCCGATGATCCAGTTGCTGCAATGCCGGCCGCAGGCCCGCAGC
>JAJTXO010000659.1 GCA_021463315.1 Caldilineales bacterium
CCGCCGGCCGCCATCCTCTGGCCCGACAAGGAGCGCCAGTGGGAGCCGCTGCTGCCGGCGTTGCGCCTGCGCCTGCCGCTGCTGACCTTGGGCAGCTATGACCCTGCCGCGCGCAGCGGCCCGGCCAGCTACCTGCGCGGCATGATCGCCGGCGCGCTGGACGACAGGCTGCCCGCGGGCAGCGTTCCGGTGATCTATCTGCCCGGCTACAGCCGCGCCGACGTGCGCGCGGTGGAGGAGTGCCCCAAGCCGCTGCAGCCGCTGGCCGAGCTGCAATACCGCGGCGTCATCTTCTCGCACAAGAACGGCCGCGACTGGACCATCGCCGGCTTCCTGCAAGCGCCCGATGGCCTGGGCATCCCCGTGGGCGCGGATGCGGCGACGCGCGACGCCATGCAGCGCAGCCTGCTCAAGCTGGCCGACGAGCCGCTGGCCCACCTGCGCCAGCAAGCGCCGCTGCGCGCCCCCTTCTTCGACGCCCTGCTGCATCCCGACGACGTGCGCCGCCTGCTCAAGTGGCTGGACGATCCCCAGGGCTACCCCACGCAGCTTACGGCTGAGGAATGGCAATCCTTCGGCGCGCTGTGCCGGGACAAGTACGCCTTCGACCCGGCGGCCGATAGCGCCCTGACCGCAGCCGGCAAGCTGGGCGCGCGCTACGGCGCATGGGCCGCGGTCTGGGAGCGCTACGAGGAAGTCCCCACAGCTTACCCCAATCTGCCGGCTTTGCTGCGTCAGGCTCAGCCGCAACAACTGGGCCTCTTCGGCGAGTCCCTGCCCACGTGGCCCGGCTACAACGAGCAGCAAGAGGACGCGCTGCGGACAGAGCTGCTGGCGTTGCGCGATCAGCCGGCAGGCGCCGCCCGCCAGACTGTGCTCGGCCTGGACAAACAGCACGGCCCGCGCCGCGCCTGGGTCTGGGCGCAACTGGGTCAGGCGCCGTTGGCCAACGCGCTGCAACCACTGGCTGCCCTCGCCAAGCTGACAGGCCAACCCCTGGGCGGCGCGACGCTGGAGGCCGTGGCCGGCGCCTATGCTGGCTGGGGTTGGCAAGCCGACGCAGCGGTGCTTCAGGCCCTGGCGACGGTCGATCAGGCCGACGATGTGGTGGCCGTCAAAGCTGCCATCGCGCCGCTGTACCGTCCCTGGTTGGAAGGCGCGGCTCTGGCCTTCCAGGCCGCAATCATGCCGCACCCAGGACAGCGCTACGTCGTGGCGCCGCTGCCGCCCTCGGAACCCGGCACTTGCCTGCTGTTTTGCGATGCCCTGCGCCTGGACCTGGGCCAGCGGCTGGCGGCCGATCTGGCCCGGCGCGGCCTGGCGGCCGAGATATCATGGCGGCTGGCAGCCTTGCCACCGGTCACGTCCACGGCCAAGCCGGCTGTCTCGCCGGTCGCCGGCCAGATCGCCGGCCAGAGCAAACACGATCTGACGCCCGTGGCTGCGGCCAGCGGAACCGCCGTTGCCATCGGTGTGCTGCGTGGCCTGCTGCAGGAAGCTGGCTACCAGGTCTTGCAGGGCGACGTCTTGGGCGACCCCACCGGCCGCGCCTGGACCGAGTTTGGGGCTATCGACCGCTACGGCCACGACCACGGCTGGAAGATCGCACAGCACGCCGTTGGCGAGCTGGCCGGGCTGGCTGAGCGCATCGACGCACTGCTGCGCCACGGCTGGCAGCGAGTGGTGGTGGTCACCGATCACGGCTGGCTTCTGCTTCCCGGCAGCCTGCCCAAGGCCGAGTTGCCGCAGCATCTGACCCACAAGCGCAAAGGCCGCTGCGCGGTGCTCAAGGAGGGCGCGGTCACCGATCAGCAGACCGTGCCCTGGCACTGGGACTCCAACGTGCGCATCGCCGTTGCCTCGGGCATCCGCTGCTACGAGGCCGGCCAGGAATACGAGCACGGCGGCCTCAGCCCACAGGAGTGCGTCACCCCGCGGATCACAGTTACTGTTCGCGGCAGTCAGTAGGCCAGTTACGAATAGGGTAGCTTGCAGTCCACTTTTTTGGGGAAGTCCACCAGGCCAAGGTGTGTTATGGTTGTACTTCTATCAGAGATGACAGGCAACAACCCAGGATCAGGAGGATGCATTGACCACACCCAGCACCCATCAAGCCAGACACACCAACCGCCTGGCGGACGAAACCAGCCCTTACCTCCTGCAGCACGCCCACAACCCGGTCGACTGGTATCCCTGGAGCGAGGAGGCACTGACCAGGGCCCGCACCGAAAACAAACCGATCCTGCTGAGCATCGGCTACAGCGCCTGCCACTGGTGTCACGTCATGGCGCACGAATCGTTCGAGGACCCGGAAACGGCCGCGCTGATGAACCAGTTCTATGTGCCGGTCAAGGTCGATCGCGAAGAACGCCCCGACCTCGACGCGATCTACATGGAAGCCGTGCAGGCCATGACCGGCCAGGGCGGCTGGCCAATGACGGTGTTCCTCACCCCCGATGGCGTGCCCTTCTATGGCGGTACCTACTTCCCACGCGAACCGCGCTACGGCATGCCCGGTTTCAAACAACTGCTGCTCAGCCTGGCCAAGGCCTACCAAAACCGCCCGCAGGATATCGAGCACAACGCCGGCCAGATGGGCACGATGCTGCGCCAGGCGACCCTGTTACAGGCCACCGCCGAACCGCTCGAGACCTCGATCCTCGATCGCGCCTACCAGTCGCTGGAAAACCGCTACGATACGCGCTACGGCGGTTTCGGCGGCGCCATGAACGGCGAAGCTACGCGATCACGCGGGCCGGCTGAGACCACCTGCGAGCCAGTCGTCTGCAAGCGCTGGGCTACTGCTATCAGCACGGCAGCGATAGCCTGCTCTACGGGTGTAGCACCGTACGCTAGCAAGTTATAGCAATCCTCGGTAGTTTTGCAAAACTAC
>JAJTXO010000066.1 GCA_021463315.1 Caldilineales bacterium
TTGTCCACTTGCTTACTTGTCTACTTGTCCACTTGCTTACTTGTCTACTTGTCCACTTGCTTACTTGTCTACTTGTCCACTTGCTTACTTGTCTACTTGTCTACCTGCTTACTTGTCTATGTGTCTACCTGCTTACTTGTCTACTTGTCTACCTGCTTACTTGTCTACTTGTCTCCCTGCTTACTTGTCTACTTGTCTACCTGTCTACCTGTCTCCCTGCCTCCCCTGCACCTTCGCCCACTCATCCTTCAGCGCTACGGTGCGGTTGAAGACCAGGCGGTCGGGCGTGGAGTCGGGATCGACGCAGAAGTAGGCCAGGCGCTCGAACTGATAGCGGCTGCCGGGCGCCGCGCCGGCCACGCTGGGCTCGACATAACAGGAGCGCACCTCCAGCGAGCTGGGGTTCAGGTTGTCCATCCAACTGCCCCCTTCGGGCACGTCGTCCGGGTTCTCGGTCAGGAAAAGGCGATTGTAGAGCCGCGCCTCGGCCTGCAGCGCATGGCTTGCCGACACCCAGTGGATAGTGCTCTTGACCTTGCGGCCGTCGGGGGCATTGCCGCCGCGCGTCTCCGGGTCGTAGGTGCAGAGCAGCTCCACCACATTGCCCGCGGCGTCTTTGACCACGTCCACGCACTTGATGAAGTAGCCATAGCGCAGACGCACCTCGCGGCCCACGGTCAAGCGGAAATACTTGGGCGGCGGCGTCTCGCGGAAATCGTCCTGCTCGATCCACAGGGTGCGGCTGAAGGGAACCGGGCGCCCCCCCGCGGCCGGATCTTCGGGGTTGTTGACCGCGTCCAGCCACTCCACCTGGTCCTCTGGGTAGTTGACCAACGTGACCTTGAGCGGATCCAACACGCCCATCACCCGCAGCGCGTGCTGGTTCAGATCCTGACGAATCGAGTATTCCAACAGCGCCAGATCGACCACGCTGTTGTTTTTGGCCACGCCGATGCGCTCGTTGAAATCGCGCAGCGCGGCCGGGGTCACGCCGCGACGGCGCAGCCCGCTCAGCGTCGGCATGCGCGGATCGTTCCAGCCGCTGACGACCCCCTCGTTGACCAGCTTCAGCAGGCGGCGCTTGCTCATCAGTGTGTAGGTCAGGTTGAGACGGGCGAACTCGATCTGCTGTGGCGCGTGGATGCCCAGCGCCTGGATGAACCAGTCGTACAGCGGCCGGTGATCCTCGAACTCCAGCGTGCAGATGGAGTGGGTGATCCCCTCGATGCTGTCCGATTGGCCGTGGGCCCAGTCGTAGGTGGGATAGATGCACCAGGCGTCGCCGGTGCGCGGGTGTTCGGCGTGCAGAATGCGCACCATCACCGGGTCGCGCAGGTTCAGGTTGGGCGAGGCCATGTCGATCTTGGCGCGCAGGGTGCGGCTGCCGTCGGGGAAGTCGCCAGCCTTCATGCGTGCAAACAGGTCCAGATTTTCCTCGACGGTGCGGCTGCGGTAGGGGCTTTCTCGGCCCGGCTCGGTCAGGGTGCCGCGATATTCCCGCACCTGCTCCGCGCTCAGGTCGCACACATAGGCCTGGCCCTGCTGGATCAACTGCACGGCCCAGTCGTAGAGCTGCTGGAAATAGTCCGATGCATAGAAGAGCCGCCCCTCCCAATCCGCGCCCAGCCAGCGCACATCCTCGATGATCGAGTCGATGTACTCCTGTTCTTCCTTGGTCGGGTTGGTGTCGTCGAAACGCAGGTTGAACTGGCCGCCGTACTGCTGGGCCAGCCCGAAGTTGAGCATGATCGACTTGGAGTGGCCGATGTGCAGATAGCCGTTGGGCTCTGGTGGGAAGCGGGTATGCACACGGCTGGCAAAGCGGCCGCTCTGGTTGTGGCCGTCGATGATATCGGTGATGAAGTTGGATTGTGCAGAAGATTCTGGATTAGACATAGCCGATCGATCCATCCCGCAGTGGGATTCAAGGGTTTTGGCGACCAAGACCTCCGAAGTCTTTCGGTTGCACCGGCCTGAGTTGTAACGACGCGGGCTATTCTATCACAGGCTGGCAGTCTGTGCCAGCGTGGACCTGTGGTATAATGCCCCCGTGATCACACCGAAGCAGCTCGCCGGGCTGGCGGCGTCGTGGTTCCTGTTGTTGCTGCTGGCCGCTTGCGGCCAGGTGATGACGCGCCCGACAGCGCCGGTCGCGGCTACCTGGACCCCTACCTCGACCCTGGCGCCGCCCGCGATCCAGCCCTCGCCCACGCCGGACAACTACATTCCGCCGCCCACGGCCACGCCCACCGTGACGCCCGAGCCGATCATCCACAGCATCGAGGCGGGCGAAAATCTCTTCACCATCGCCGCCCAGTACGGCGTCTCGCGCGATCTGCTGCGGGAGGTCAACCAGATCGAGAACGAGCGCGCCTTGCAGGTCGGCCAGAAGCTGCTGATTCCGGTGGCCGGCTGGGGCGGCCCGGCCGAGCCCACGCCGACCGTCACCCCCACCCCCTGGCCCGCGACTGTGGAGAATGTCTATTTCCATCCCAGCCCGCTGGGCGAGCTGACGGTGCTGGGCGAGGTGATCAACGCCAGCAGCGTCGATCTGGAGCGGATGGTGGTGCAGATTGCCCTGTTCGACGAGGCCGACCGCGTGCTGGCCAGCCAGTCGGCCAGCGTTGAGCTGGACGTGCTGGCGCCGGGCCAGCGCTCCCCCTTCGCGGTGCTCTTTGTCCAGGCGCCGGAGCGCTATGCCAGCTACCAGGCGGCTGTGGTGGCCGCGGCGCCCGCCTATGTCGGTTCCATGCAGCGCGAGCTGGAGATGGTGGACGTGACGCTGGAGCAGCCGACAGCCGGCCTGGCCACGCTGTCCGGCCGGGTGCGCAACCCCAGCGCTGTCGAGGCCATCGATGTGGCGGTGGTGGCGACCCTCTACGATCCTCTGGGCCGCGTCGTGGGCACACGCAGCGTGATCAGCCAGCCGTCGGTGGTCGCCTCAGGCGGCGGCGAGGCTGATTTTCACATCGAGATCGTCCCAGCCGGCCCAGTGTCCAGCTACGCGGTGCAGGCGCTGGGACGACGGTTGCCATGAACAAGGACCCTATGAACTCTGCACCAAACCCTCAACTGCCTTGGCGCGTCCGCTTGCTGCACAATCTGGCCTGGTTCTGCCTGCGTCTGCTCACCCGCATCGACGTGCAAGGCACAGAGCGGGTCCCTCCGGCGGGCGTCACCATGGTGATCATGAACCATCTGCACTGGCTGGATCCGGTGATCGGCGTCGCTGTCTTTCAGCGCTCGGCTGTGATGTTCACCGCCGAGAAGTGGGAGCACCGGCCGGTGATCGGCGATGTGATCCGCTGGACCCGGCGAGCCATCTTCGTGCGGCGCGGCGAGCTGGATCGGCGCGCGCTGACCGAGGCGCTGGAGGTGCTGCACGCCGGTGACATACTGGCGCTGGCGCCGGAGGGCACCCGCAGCAAGACCGGCGCGCTCCAGCAGGCCCACGACGGCGCCGCCTATCTCGTGACCCGCAGCGGCGCTGTCGTTGTCCCCATGGTCGCCTATGGCCAGGAGCAAGCCGAGAGCCACTGGAAGCGGCTGCGCCGGCCCCGCATCGTGGTGCGGGTGGGGGAGCCGTTCCGTTTCGAGGACACCCCCAACAAGGTGCGCAGCCGGGATCTGAGCCCCTACACCGAGGAGATGATGCGACGCCTGGCGGCCCTGCTGCCGCCAGGCTATCGCGGGGTATACGCGGATCAGGTTGTTGACCCATCACCGGTTGAGCATCACACCTGCCCAAGCGCCGTCGATGCCAGCATTGCCAACACGAGATAGACCGCGCCAGCCAGCAACGAGACAAGGGTTGTCAGCAGGAATTTGACGGGCGTCGTTCGGGAGGAGCGGAAGATGCCGGCGTTGACCGTGAAGGCGGCAATGCCTATGATGACACCCAGTATGCCGCCGGTGACCAGCAGAACGATGGGCAACCCGCTCCACAGCCAGGCGTACCAGGGCAGCGGCTTGGTCACTTCAATGATCTTCTCATTCACGACCAGAGCGGGAACGTCCAATCCCAGGAAACGGGGTTGCCAGGTGGCAACTACCTCCTGTCCGGAGTTGTTGGTCAGGATCACCTGGCCGCGCTTGGCCCTTTTGGCTGCCGGCTGCCCGTTGACCAGCAGCTTGGGGCCGGACCACAGGCCTGCCGTCTGGATTTCGATCGTTTGACCCTCGAAGCCTTCCAGGGTAATCGGATACCGCATAGTTGATCCACCTCCTTGGCGTTGCTCAACGCGCTCTTCTATTCGCAGAGTATGGTACCGTCCAAAATGCCATACCGTACCCCGCCGTCCAGTGCATGCTCTGTTGACACGCTCTTGTTATGCAAGACTCGACTGCTTTTCACGCAACTGCCGAATATGGATGGATGGACTCCAATACTTTCGTTTCTTCTTGTTGTGCAAAATATAAATCCCAACGCAACTGTACATTCATCCAAAATTCAGCGGACATATTGAAGAACTTTGCCAAACGTAAGGCCGTGCTGGGAGTTATGCCCCTGCGCCCGTTGACGATTCCATTAATACGCTGATACGGTACTTGAATATTATCAGCTAAGTCTCTTTGGCTAATTCCCATAGGATTTAAGAATTCTTCCAAAAGCATTTCGCCAGGGTGAGTTGGTATGCGATTTGTAGGAACACGAACCATAATTTTGCTCCTGCTTTTCTCGCTAGTGATAATCAACAATCTCAACTTGGTCGGGACCTAAACTCGTCCATACAAAACAGATACGATATTGGTCGTTGATACGGATACTGTGCCTGTATCTTTGAATGACCTAATCATGTCGCCATCATAGCATGGATGTCGTGCCATTTCAAGACCCAGTATTGTTCTGCAAGGAGCGTGTCAACGGCTTGCGTTAGTGGTGGTGGTGCGGGCTGGGATAATGCCTGAGGGCAGAAAAAAACCCGAAGCGGGGAGGATGCTTCTCGAAGCCGCAGAATCCCCACCATCCACTGCACGCTTTGTTGGGTTGCGGTCTTGGAAGACTCGATGCCATTATGAAGACTCGTCTGTCTGTTCACCTTCAATAAGATTGGTCGGTTGATTTGACGAAATTTGAATACTGGTAATAGCATTGCTCGCCTTACCAATGTGTCCTTTTAATTCACGGCGAGAAATATCTAGCATTGTTACGGCTTTTGAATAACGATTTTCAAGTTCAGTTTCGATTGCCTTAAGACTATGCTCGACTGTTTGAATTTGGGCATTTAACTTTTCCATATCAATTGTTCTTGATGTGGTAAGCACTGTTTGAAAAATGAGGAGGATGTAAGGAAGAAATGTGCTGTAACTTACCACGACTACTTTATGCCTGGACGTTTCAATGTTAACTGATTGGCAAAGTGCATAAACGGCGTCAGGCACAACTGCGATACCAAACGGAAAGGTGAGGTTGGGGTCTAAATATTTCTTAACTTCCTTTGCTTTAGCAATGACAATTCCTTCGATTTGCTCACGCAACTTTTTCTGTTCATCTGGGTCAACAGAATTACTATATTGTTCCAATAATGTTGTGGCTGTCCATTTGCTGTCAATTGGAAGAATTAGATTGTTTGGTAATCGCAGAGCAAATTCGACAGGCTTATTTGCCACTCGAAAATTCTGTACTTTCCATTCTGTTGGAATTTTTGAAAACAATTCATTTACAACTCTTTCACCTGCCGCGCCTTTAGAACTACTACCCGCTACAATCATTTCAAGGCGTCGCACAGATTCAGCCGTTTGTTTTTCAGAATCAGACCTAGCCCTGAAATCAGCATTGAGTGATGCTGTTTGTACCCGAACATCTTGAATCGCTTGCGTGAGATTTTGCAAGGGTGTTGATACGTCTACATTGCTACTCGGTTTATTGCGAAATTGATTTATCAATACCGCCGCTGTGAGGAGACATAGAAATCCCACGATGACAATGAGAACGATGAGCAACATTGAATTTGTATCCAAGATTATTCTCCTTGTAATTCAACCAGCAACCCAACGGCTGGGTTCATGCGCGTTGCGAAGCGCAGCGGAGCAACGTCGCCTGCAACCCGGTGTTAGCCCGCCCCATGTTTATAGATCCAGCGGCTCTGACTAACATCAACATTCGGCAAAAGCCAAATGCAATCTGTAAATCGCCATCTGTCGTTTTCAGACAGAAGTTCTTGAGCGACTTTTGCCGCTTGTTCAATACACTCTGCAAAGCCATAGTCAGATGTCTTGATGGCTACAACTTTTACCGACGACATCGAAGATTGTCCGAGCGTTTATTGCTCGGCAAAACTGTTCGTCTTTGTCTTCCAAAGCCTGCATTATTAGACGGCGAATTTTCAATTGATTCTTTTGACTTGCACAGTCCTCTAGATTTGTTCCCGGCTCTGCCTCTCAATTGGTTATTTCTTGCTTTCTCGTAGCATCTATGGCGTAAATCCGCCCATCCTTTTCAGCAGAAATATCTATGTGCGGCTTGTCTTTCCTCGAGATTTTTGCGATGTTTACAAACCCTGACTCAATTAAAATATCCAGCACCAGAACTTCAGCGAGGAGATTCCGCATTACTGCATCCGTTCGTGGCTTCGCAGATACCAATTTGATGCGGCATCTACAGCGCTTGGGCTGGCACTGGCGCATTCGGATCAAGAGCAACTTCTTGATCTCTCGCCCTGGCCGTGGTCGTTGCCAACCGAACCGTCTTGGACTGGCGCCTGGTCAGGTCTACTTCTGGCATCGTGTCTGGATCACAGGGCGGTATTTTGGCCCGGTCCATGTGGCTCTGGCTCGCCTCGAAAACAGTTCTGAGACCTGGTACGTGGTCAGTGATGAACTGACGGGTGTTGAAACCTTCGATGAGTACGGTCGCAGGTTCAGTATCGAGGAGAATTTTCTGGACGACAAATCCAATGGCTTCCAGCTAGAGAGTTCCATGATCCGTTCAGCCGATGCCCTCAGTCGTCTCTGCTTTGTTCTGGCAGTGACTACCCTATTCCTCGTGGCTCATGGCGTCGACGTCGTTGCCCGAGACAGGCGCCGTTGGGTAGACCCGCATTGGTTCCGTGGTGCAAGCTACCTCAAGATCGGTTGGGCCTGGGTCAAAAAGGCGTTGCGCCGTCACTGGCCTTTGCTCACCCATCTCGCCCTACCCGGTGAGCCAGACCCTGAGCCGGCCATCGCTTCCCGAAAACAACTCATGAGCTACCGCGGACCATGCTTCTCTGTTGAGTTCTTACGGTGACCACGTTCGGTCGTTGCAATGAAATCATGATCCGGTTGGTGTTGCTGGCATCAGACGGATCGTGACCAAGGAGGCCTCGACCAGTTGGGCGTTTGAAGCGTTTTCCAGGCTCACCCATCGGAGCGGATCCGGAGGGCGTCCCCGCTTTTCGCTGGAGGCCGGACCCGGCGCCCACTCCGCGGTGCTCCGCTACGGACGCCTGGCGGATCGGCTGGGTGCGTGCGCGGAACCCGACGGCGCCGATCCGGCTCTACAGCCTTGCGCTCTTCGTATCTGGCCAGTTGAATTCTCGCACAAACAGCTAAAAACCAGCCATACAGAGCGCGTAACGAACGACTGAGGCTTCCTTGTGTTCTTTGTGCTCTTTGTGGCAAATCCCTCTTCGATCCTGGCTTGTCCAGGTCAGGATTGGGCCACTCATTCTTTGAAGGCGCGCTTCACATGATTTGTCAGTCAATCAGGCGAATGGACAGTATTTAGGAATGTTGGAGCTGATTTCGCGTAAAGACCCTCAGTGAATTGTAACTGAAATTGGTATGAAGTCGAGCGCCACGAGGGCGGCTATAAAGGCGACAACTACCAGGATGTACAGGAAGACGCGCATGATAGTCTTGCGTGTTTCCCTTTTGTTACAATCGGGGCATAGACTGACAACGCGTGAGTGGATACGCCAAGATCTGCCAGTAAACGTTCTGGCGGTATTTGTGCGGCGGCGATGGACATACTGACTGCTGAAGCGCTGGCCGCAACCGTGGCAGGTAAACGATCCTGAGAGGGGTAAGGGCTTCGCCATGACAAGTTGTCAATCCTTCTCTATTTGCTCAGCATCCTCGCTGGCGTTTGCCTTCCTGGGGGTGATCCCCAAGCTTGCTTCAAGCGGCACACCCAGGATTAGCCAAGATAGTGAAAAGACGAGGTGGCTTGGCTTGGAGACCTGGCCGCTCTCGCCTTTTCTGGGGGGTTGATCCCATTGTAGGCGAGATTTCCGGAATGTCAAACCAGCTCTGCCGACCTGGCTTGCTGTGCCAGCCACTGGCTCTCGAACTCGGCCGGGGTCAGGTATCCTAATGAAGAGTGAATGCGCTTGTGCATGTAGACCTCATCCAGGAGCCGCCCCAGTTGCCGATAGGCATCCTGATAGTCGTGATAGTCCGATAGGTGACCTCCTCTTCCTTGATGGTTCGGACCAGGCGCTCAGCGTAGCCGTTCTGCCAGGCTTCACCGACCTCAGCCATGCTGATGCTGGTGCCTTTCAAGGCATCGATGTAGGCAGAGGCGGCGTACTGAACGCCTTGATCCGAGTGATGGATTTCCGGTCGCCGGCCAGTGGCCAGCGCTCGTTGCAGAGCCGTCAGGGTCAACTCCTGGTGCAGCGTTCGGCCCAGATGCCAGCCACGGATCGAGCGAGTGAACACGTCCATCACCACCGCCACGCCGAAGGCGGACGAAGTCACCGCGCAGGCGGATGTAGGTGATGTCAGAGACCCAAACCTGCTCTGGACGCTCGACTTGGAGGCCCAGAACCAGGTTCGGACGCTACGCGTGGGAAAGCTGTGTTCGCTGTTGGTTGTGCGCCGTTTTCGCCGTGGCGGCTCACCTTTGAGGCCCATTTCGGCCATGAGACGCCGCACTCGCTTGCTGTTGACGACCAGTTGCTTGTCTCGCCGCAACTGGACAGCGATCCGACGACCCGCACCTGCGGTGGGGCAGGTGTAACCGTAGCGAGGCCACTGGCCGGCGATCTCCTGAATGGCAACCTTGCAGTCGCGCTCGTCTGGCTTATCCACCTGATAGTAGAAGGAGCTACGTGGCAAATCCAGCAACTCGCAAGTCAAACTTACGCCATAGGTCGGCGCCAGTTCACTCACGACCGCCCATTTCTGAGAGACGCCGAGGTCGAGATGCTCAAGGCTTTTTTTGCCGCCTCCAACTCCATCGTCTGCCGGCCGATCTGCCGCTCCATTTCGGCGATCCGCAGCTCCGCTTCGAGCAGCCGGCCGTCGCTCTGAAACACCGTTGCCGCATTGGCAAGAAAGGCGGCTTTCCAGTCGGATAGCAGCTGCGGCTTGATCTGGTGTTGCCGGCACAGTTCGGCCGCACTCTGCTCGCCGCTTATCACCTTGAGCACCAGTTGGCTCTTGAATTCGGCGGTGAAAGTCCGTCGTCTAGGCATGGTTGCGCTCCTTGTCATGAACATCATAGTTCGGTTAGCTATGTGTCCAGATTTAGGGGCGCAGTACAAGTTGCTAAGTGGCGGCGGTGCGCCAAACCCGCGCCAGCCGCGCCCACTCGGCCAGCGTCAGCGTCTCGGCCCGGCGCTGTGGATCGATGCCAGCCGCCGCCAGCATGGCATCGATCTGCTCCTGTGGCGCGGCCAGGTTGGTCCGCAGCGAATTCCTGAGCTGCTTGCGCCGCTGGCCAAAGCCGGCGCGCACCACCGCGAAGAAAGTCTCCGCGTCGGGAACATCCACCGGGGGGGCTGGCCACGGCCGCAGCCGCAGAATCGCCGAGTCCACCTTGGGTGCGGGGACGAACGCGCCGGCCGGGATGCGGGCCACGATCTCCGGCTGGGCATAGAACTGCACGCTGACGGCCAGCAGGCTCATCTCCGGCGGCTTGGCCACGATGCGTTGCGCCACCTCGCGCTGGATGGTGAGCACGGTCAGCGCCGGCGGCAGCTGCGCCGTCAGCAGATGCCGGATGGCGGCGCTGGTGATGTAGTAGGGCAGATTGGCGACAACCTTGTAGTGGGGGCTGGGGGCTGGGGCTGGGGAGTAGGGAGTGGGGAGTGGGGAGTGGGGGGGCGCGTCTGTTGGGACAGATGGAACCAGCGTGGCTAAGGCTGCGGGATTCATCTGCAGGATGTCGCCCTGGACGATGGCGACGTTGGCGTGGGGGGCGAGCGTCTCCTGCAGGGCCGGCAGCAGGTGGGTGTCCAGCTCCACAGCCACGACGCGGCCGGCCTGGCTGGCCAGCCGCGCGGTCAGCGTGCCCACGCCGGGGCCGATCTCGACCACCACATCCTCGCCGGTCAGCTCGGCCGCGGCCACGATCCGGTCCAGATGGACCGGATCGGCCAGGAAGTTCTGGCCCAGCCCCTTTTTCAGGTGCAGGTTGTGACGCCGCAACAGCTCAGCCAGGCGGACGGGATCGTTCATGGCGCCTGAATAGTACCCTCTGCGCTTTGTAGATTCAGTAGTTTACGATTCTCACGCAAAGCCGCCAAAAATGCCAAGAATGCTGCCCTTTGCGGTCTTTGCGCCTTTGCGTGAGACAACAATCGTGAAGTACTGAGATTGGCATTCCTCCGCAGGAATGCCAATCGTGCGTCAATCTTCATCCAGCAGCAACACCGACATGAAAGCTTCCTGCGGGATCTCCACCGAGCCGACCATCTTCATGCGCTTCTTGCCCTTCTTCTGCTTCTCCAGCAGCTTGCGTTTGCGCGTGATGTCGCCGCCGTAGCATTTAGCCAACACATCCTTGCGTACCGCCTGCACGTTGGCCCGGCTGATCACCTTGTTGCCCACCGCGGCCTGGATGGGAACCACGAACATCTGCCGCGGGATCACTTCCTTCATCTTGCTGACCAGCCGCTGCCCCTTGCGATAGGCGTCGTCGCGATGGACGATGATGCTCAGCGCGTCCACCGGCTGCTCGTTGACCAGCACATCCAGCTTGACCATATCGGCCGGCCGATACTCGTCGAAGTGATAATCCAGGCTGGCATAGCCGCGGGTGCGCGCCTTGAGCTCGTTGTAGAACTCGGTCAGGATCTCCGTCAGCGGGATCTTGTAGCTCAACAGCACGCGGCGCTGGTCGAGATACTCCTGCGCCAGGAACTCGCCGCGCCGGCTGGTCACCATGTCCATCACCGCGCCGATGTACTCGGTGGGGGTGAAAACCTCGATGCGCACCCACGGCTCGCGGATCTCGACGATATGGGTCGGCTCAGGCAGCTCGGCCGGGCTGTCCACGACGATCTCCGTGCCATCGGTCTTGGTCACCTCATATTCCACGCTGGGCGCGGTGAAGATGATATCCAAATCATACTCCCGCTCCAGCCGCTCCTGGATGATCTCCATGTGGAACAGGCCCAGGAAGCCGCAGCGGAAGCCAAAGCCCAGCGCCTGGCTGGATTCCGGCTGATAGGCCAGCGACGCATCGTTCAGTTGCAGCTTCTCCAGCGCATCGCGCAGCACCCCGTAGTCCTCGGCCGCGCTGGGATAGAGGCCAGCAAACACCATCGGCTTCATCGGTTGGTAGCCGGGCAAGGGCTGGCTGGCCGGCTCATCCTGCCAGGTGATGGTATCGCCCACCGCCAGATCGCGCACGGTTTTCAGCCCGGTAGCCACATAGCCCACCTCGCCGGCCGCCAGCCGGCCAGTAGGGGTCATGCGCGGCGCAAAGACGCCGATCTCCAGCGGCTCCAGGCGCGCGCCTGTGGACATCAGGCGCAGCGGCCGCGTCGCGTCCAGCGTGCCGTCGATGATGCGCAGGTAGGCGATCACTCCCTTGTACGCGTCGTAGTGGCTGTCGAAGATCAGCGCGCGCAGCGGCTGATGGAGGTTGCCGCGCGGCGCGGGTACGT
>JAJTXO010000660.1 GCA_021463315.1 Caldilineales bacterium
GTATCATCTCAATAGAGGGGGAAGACTTCCGAAGTCTTATGGACTGTGAGCTCGTTTTGAACAAACCTGCGCAGACTTCGGAAGTCTCGACCCCGGTTTCTTGAGATGATACTCGCCGCAGCACTCAAAGGGACGCAGTTTCGGGTGCAAGGCCAGGTTCAACCCTGATGCGGCGACTTCCGAAGTCTTTCGGTCGAACGATGAATCGTAGTCTAGCCGATGCCGCGGCCGCTGTCTTTGCGCTGGCGCAAACCCAGCCGGCTGGATGACGCCCGTCGGCGGCCGCACGCCTTTGGTGGGTTGGCTGGCTTTTGCTATAATGCTGGCCTGACCGCTCAAGCCTGGTTGGAAATGGGCTGTTTGGTTCCAGGCGCTGGCAAGGCCAGCGCTCCTCTCTTTCCCGCTGGTTCAGGATGGCTCGTATGGCAGAAAAAGTGCAGGCTACGCTGGCCGGCCAGCCCCTCTGGCGCGGCCTTGACCAGCGTCAACTGGCAGAGGTGGCCCAGGCCGCGCGCTGGAGCCGGCTCGAAGCCGGCAGCTTCTTCTTCCATCAGGAGGAAGCGGCGAACGCGCTCTATCTGCTGGTGCAGGGGCAGGTAGGCATGGCCCAGGTCACGCCGGAGGGGCAGCAGGTGATCCTGCGCATCGTCAGCCCCGGCGATCCTTTCGGCTGGATGGCGCTGATGCCCCAGGCCGCCTATCCCGCGTCGGCCCAGGCGCTGGTGGCCAGCGAGGCGCTGTTCTGGGACGCCGAGACCATGGCGCAGCTCATGGAACGCCATCCCAGGATCGCGCTCAATGTCCTGCCGCTGCTGGCTGAGCAGTTGCGGGAGATGCAAAACCGCTACCGCGAGCTGGCCACCGAGCGGGTGGAGCGCCGCGTCGCCCGGGCGCTGCTGCGTCTGGTGCGTCAGACTGGCCGCAAGGTGGAGAACGGCGTGCTGATCGACTTCCCGCTCACCAGGGAAGACCTGGCCGATATCACCGGGACCACGCTCTACACGGTCAGCCGCATCCTCAGCGGCTGGGAGAAGCAAGGCCTCATCGAAACCAGCCGCCAGCGGATCCTCATCCGCTCCCCCCACGGGCTGGTGATCATTGCTGAAGACCTGTCCATGCCGTAGGGGGCCAGGGCCGCGGGTTTGCGCTGGCGCAAAGACAGCCGTCGCAGCACGGGGGTACAATGGGGTCAAGTATCGTTGAGCCTCATCAGACAGCACAAGGAAGATCACCATGGAATCGTCAGAGCTTTCGCAACTTACCGTGGACCAGGTTCTGGCGCGCTGGCCGCAGACCCTTGCGGTCTTCATGCGCCACCATATGGCCTGCGCCGGCTGCGCCATGGCGCCCTTCGAGACGGTGGCCGAGGCCGCGGCGATCTATCATCTGGAGCTGCCGCGCTTCCTGGGCGCGCTCTACCCGGCCATTGCCTTGTCGGACGAGAAGGAACTGTCATGACTACACAATCGCTTGCCCAGTCACAGACCAAGACCCCCGCCGAAGTCAACCGCCAGCTCGGTGAGGGGCTGTTCAACCGCTATCTGTTGCCCCGGGTGGCGCTGACCGTGATCGCCATCGGCTCGCTGGCCGGCGTCTACCTGACCATGACCACCCACGGCGCTGCGCCGGCCTGGGCCCTGGTGCGCTGGCTGCACCTGATCGGCCTGGGCACGCTGGCTGGGGGCGCCATGTGGTGGGGCCTCTTCCAGCGCCGGCCAGAGCAGGCGGCCGATATCCCGGCCGTCAGCCGCTTCGCGGCCGCGCAGCAGCAGCGCTTTCGCATCATCGGCGGCGGAGCCTGGCTGGCGGCCCTCCTCACAGCGCCCTACCTGATCTGGTTTGGCCGCTGGGCCGCGCAGGCCGGCCAGCAGACGCTGTGGATCGCCAGTGGCGTCGCGCTGATCGCAGCGCTGGGACTCTCCGGCTGGATGCTGTGGCCAGCGCCCAGCCAGGAGCGGGCCTTCGCGACGGGGCGTGTCCGTCTGGCGCTGGGCGCGCTGGTTCTGACGTTGACGCTGACCGCGCTGCTGGATGCCCGGCTGACCTTCCCGACCCAGCCCTCCGCCTGGCTGCTGCGGCCCATCCACCTGGTCGCCTTCGGGCTCTGGTTTGGCGGCGCGGTGTGGAACATCTTCATTGCGGTGCCCGCGGCGCGCGCCACGTTGGCCATGCCGGTGGTGATCGCCGCGGCCGAGCAACTGGAGCGCTTCCGCCGCGTGGTGCGGGTGATTTTGCCCACGCTGCTGATCACCGGCCTGCTGCAGGCGCTGCCCTACGTCGGGCTCAACCCCTACGCGCTGATTGCCAGCCCCTTTGGACGGCTGATCCTCTTCAAGCTGGGCTTGATCGTGGCGCTGGTCGGCATTTTCATCACCTGCCCCCTGTGGCGCGCCTGCTCTCCTATCCGCGGCATGTGCGACCTGGAGGAGCTGGAGGCCAAGGGCCCGGCCCAGCAGCTCCAGCCGACCCAGCGGCTGGACAACCGCGGCAAGGCCTGCGCCGGCTTCGTCAAGATCCGCCAGACGCTGGACGCCATGCTGCCGGGCGAGGTGCTGGAGCTGCTGAGCAGCGATCCCTTCTCCTGGTGGGAGCTGCCGGCCTGGCTGGAGAAACACGAGTACCCCTTGATTGCCAGCGAACAGTCGGGCCGCTGGTGGTGGAAGTCCTATCGTTTCCTGATCCAGAAGGGGCAGGGTGCGGAACCGCAAGGGGCATGAGCCGGCGCCGCTGCGCAGAGGGTTGAGCTTATGGACGGGCTGATACGCTCACGGCGTGTCAGCCCGTTTCAACGGGCGCCGTTGTGTAGCCGGGGAACTTCACACTTGCACCTGACGCAAGTGCAGGTGTTCCCCGGCGTTCTTGCATGCGGACGCGCGTGCTCCTCATGCGAG
>JAJTXO010000661.1 GCA_021463315.1 Caldilineales bacterium
GGCTTCCTGGGCGTTGGGCACGATCAGCGTGAGGGTGTGGTCGGTCACGGTGACCTGGCGCACGTCGGGCAGGCCGCGCAGCGCGTCGATGAACGGCGTCGCCTCCTGGCCCTCGGGCAGGTGCAGGCGCAGCGCGTCCAACTGGCCCACCATTTGCGTTAGCTCGCGCTGCGTGCCCAGCGCGATCAGCTTGCCGTGGTCGATGATGCCGACCCGGTTCGACAGCTCCTCAGCCTCTTCCATGTAGTGGGTGGTGTAGAGCACGGTCATGCCCTGCTGGTTGAGCGCCTTGACGCTGTCCAGGATGTTGCGCCGGCTCTGCGGGTCGATGCCCACCGTGGGCTCGTCCATGAAGAGCAGGCGCGGCTTGTGCAGCAGGCCGACGGCGATGTTGATGCGCCGCTTCATGCCGCCAGAATAGGTCTTGACGCGCTGCTTGGCCTTGTCGGCCAGGCCAACCTGCTCGATCACCTCGGCGACGCGGCTTTTCAGCTCGCCGCCGCCCATGCCGTACATGCGACCCCAGAAGATCAGGTTCTCCCAGGCGCTCAGGTCCTCGTAGAGCGCGATGTCCTGGGGCACGATGCCGATGATCTTTTTCACCGCCATGGGCTCCTTGCTGACCGAGTGGCCGCCGATGACGGCGTCGCCGCTGGTGGCGGGCAGCAGACAGGAGAGCATGGAGATGGTGGTGGTCTTGCCAGCGCCGTTGGGCCCTAGCAGACTGAACACCTCGCCCTCCTCGATGGCGAAGCTGACATTGTCCACTGCGGTGAAATCGTTGAATTTCTTGACCAGATTCTTGGCTTCGAGAATTGGGGGCATAGGGGGTGTACTCCAGTGAGAAAAGGCTTGCCGCGCGGGGGCGGAGCTCACGCAAAGGCGCAAAGGGGGGAAATTCCACCAGGACGCGGAGTCGAGGCTTTAACATCGCCCACACTCCGGGTTACGAGTTACTCGTTACGTCCGACATGATCTCAACCGCCGCCCTCATGGTACCCCATTTCCAGTCACATCGTCCAGTGCCGAAGGTCACGCGCTGGGTCATGTGCTCGGCTGAGTTGCATAAGACACCCACGGCGTTGTTCGTGTTGATGGAGCAACGGGGGATGATGCTTCGGCGCTTCGTCAGCATGACATAATGTTCAGTTTTTTGATAGCGACCTTTCTTGGAGAGGAGTCATGAACTTATGCGCGTCGTGCTGACTCCAGGGGCCAAAGCATCCCGCAATTCCGGGTTACGAGTTACTCGTTACGAGTTACGCCCGCCCGCCCCGCTGCGTAATTTTTCTCTTGCAGTTCACAAGTTGACAGGAACCGGTCCGGTTCGTACAATGGGGAGCGTCGGAGACAACGAGGTCGAGACACTGCGTATCGGCCTGTCCAAGGCCGATTTTTTGTTTGACCAACCCAGGCGCCGGGCAGTTGGCAAGCACTCGTGAAAACCGTCAAGCGCCCGGCGCCTTGTGATCTGTCATGTCCACCAACAGCGAACCTTACGTGCTGCACACCTGGCAGCAGAAGCAAACCGATTGGAACGCCCCCACCGTCACCGGCGGCGAGGGCGCATGGTTCTGGGACGAGAGCGGCCAGCGCTATCTGGACCTGAGCAGCCAGGCCCAGTGCAACCATCTGGGCCACCAGCACCCCGACCTGGTGGCGGCGATCCAGCGCCAGGCCGGCGAGCTCTGTTTCATCCACAACGCCTGGGGCGCGCGGCCGCGGGCGGAGCTGGCTGAGCGCATCGTGGCCAGAAGTGGGCTGGCTGGCGGCAAGGTCTTCTTCACCAGCAGCGGGGCCGAGTCCACCGAGCACGCCATCAAGATGGCGCGCTGGATCACTGGCCGGCGCAAGATCATCGGCCGTCACCGCTCCTACCACGGCGCCACCAGCAACGCCATCACCCTCAGCGGCGACAACCGCAACTGGGACACGGTGACCGCGCCCGACATGGTGCATGCGCTGCCTCCCTATTGCTACCACTGCCCGTTCGGCCAGAGCTATCCAGCCTGCAATCTGCGCTGCGCCCAACATATCGCCGATCTGGTGGAGTGGGAAGGGCCGGAGCAGGTGGCCGCGCTCTTCGTGGAGCCGGTGGTGGGCACCAACGGCCTGTTCTTCGGCCCCGGCGACTATTGGCGCGAGCTGCGCGCGCTCTGCGACCGCTACGGCATCCTGCTGGTGGCCGACGAGGTGATGACCGGCTTTGGCCGCACCGGCCAGTGGTTCGCCTGGCAGCACTGGCCCGAGGCCGCGCCCGACATGATGCTGCTGGCCAAAGGGCTGACCGCGGCGCACCTGCCGCTGGGCGCGGTGGTGTTGGACCAGCGCTGCGCCGCCTTCTTCGATCAACGCCCGCTGCCCACCGGCATCACCTACGCGGGCCATCCGCTGTGCTGCGCGGCCGGTGTGGCTGCCATGGAGGTGTATGCGCGCGACGGGCTGGTGCAGCGCAGCGCTGAGCTGGGCGCCTGGCTGCTGGCGCGGCTGCGGGAGATCGCCGCGCGTCATCCCGTGGTGGGCGATGTGCGCGGGCTGGGCCTCTTCGCCGCGCTGGAGTTGGTGAGCGACCGCCAGACCCGCCAGCCGCTGGCTCCCTGGCCGCAGACGCCGGTCGGCCTCAAAAAGCTGGCCGCCGAGGCCAAGCGCCGCGGCGTCGTGCTAGGCACGCGCGGCAATCTGATCATCATTTCCCCGCCGCTGAACATCCAGCAAGCCGACCTGGACTGGAGTCTGGGCGTGCTGGATGAGCTGTTGGGGGAAATGGTGAGTTGGTAAATTGGTGAATGGTAAATTGGTAAATTGGTAAATTGGTGAATGGTAAATTGGTGAATTGGTGAATTGGTGAATTGGTGAATTGGTGAATTGGTGAATTGGTGAATTGGTGAAT
>JAJTXO010000662.1 GCA_021463315.1 Caldilineales bacterium
GCGTGGCTTCAGCGGCCCAACTTTTTTGGTGCAGGCCTTTCCCGCCGGCCAGCAAGCGCCCATCGCCAACCAGTTTATCCAGGACGGCGCCGAGCTGGTCATCGACGACGTGGTCTATACCCTGACAACCGGCCGCTATATCACCGTTGAGGTCAGCCGCAACCCTGGTCTACCCTTGGTTTTGGCCGGCGTCGCGCTGGCGCTGGCGGCCGTCTGGCTGGCCATCTGGCGGCCCGCTGGCCAACTGGCGCTGACCATCGGACGCCAGCGCGCCGGCGTGCGGGTGACCGTGCGCCTGAACGCTGCGCGCTTCTGGCGGCACGCGCCGCAGTGGCTGGCAGCCTGGAGCGCCACCTATCGCCGCGAGGATTCTACCCCTCCAAGGACGGACACCCCATGACTCCCATGCGTCCCATCATCATCGGCGTGGCCGGCGGCACCGGCTCTGGCAAGACCACGGTGGCCTTTGCCATCCTGGAAAAGGTCGGCTGGAACCGCATCGCCTTGATTCAACACGATTCGTACTACTACGATGCCTCCAATCTGCCCTTCGAGGAGCGGGCGCGGCTGAACTTCGACCATCCCGACGCGCTGGAGACGCCGCTGTTGGTGGAGCATCTCAAGCTGCTGCGCGCGGGCCAGCCGGTGCAGATTCCCATGTACGATTTCCGCACCCACACCCGGCTGGCGGAAACACGACTGGTGAACCCGGAGCCGGTGATCCTGGTGGAAGGGATCCTGATCTTCGCCGAGCCGGCGCTGCGCGATCTGTTCGATGTCAAGATCTTCGTGGACGCGGACGCCGACATTCGCTTCATGCGCCGTCTGGAGCGCGATCTGAAGGATCGCGGCCGCTCGCTGGACTCGGTGATCGAGCAATACATGACCACGGTGCGGCCCATGCACCTGGAGTTCGTGGAGCCCAGCAAGCGCTATGCCCATGTGATCATCCCCGAAGGCGGCCACAACACGGTGGCGCTGGATATGGTGGTGGCGCGGGTGCAGGCGTTGTTGGGGAAGTAGGCGAGTAGACAAGTAGGCAAGTAGGCAGGTAGATAAGGATGAAGGTATGGTGACTTTGGGACAGGTTGGGTTGGGCTATTGGGGCCCGAATTTGTTGCGCAATTTCAATGGACTGGCGCAGGCGCGGGTCAAGGTGTGCTGCGACCTGGACGGGGCTGCGCTGCGCCGGGCTGGCAGCCAGTATCCGGGCATGGCCATCACCACAAGCTACGCTGATCTGCTGGACGATCCAGAGGTCGAAGGGGTTATCGTGACCGCGCCGACGCCCGCCCACTACGAGCTGGCCAAGGCCGCGCTGCTGACCGGGCGGCACGTCTTCGTGGAAAAGCCCATCGCCCTGGCCGTGGCCGAGGCCGAGGAGCTGGTCGCGCTGGCCGAGGCGCGCGGGCGGGTGCTGATGGTCGGCCATCTGCTGATGTACCATCCGGCCGTGACGCGCCTCAAGCAGATGGTGGATAGCGGCGAGCTGGGCGAGGTCTATTACCTCTACGCCAGCCGGCTGAACCTGGGTCAGGTGCGGCGCAGCGAGAACGCCATGTGGAGCCTGGCGCCCCACGACATCTCGGTGGCGCTCTACCTGCTGGGCGAGGAGCCGGAGACGGTGGCCGCGCAGGGGCTGACCTATCTCCAGCCCGGCATCCCCGACACGGTGTTCCTGACCCTGCGCTTCAGCAGCGGCCGCGCGGCCCATGTCCATGTGAGCTGGCTGGACCCCCACAAGGTGCGGCGCATCACCGTGGTCGGCAGCCAGAAGATGGCCGTCTTCGACGACGTGGACAGCACCGAGAAGCTGCGCATCTACGACAAGGGGGTGCAGCGGCCGGCCTACGACAGCTACGGCGATTCCCTCAGCCTGCGCTTCGGCGACATCTCCATCCCCCGCATCGACATGCGCGAGCCGCTGCGTCTGGAGTGCCAGCACTTCATCGACTGCATCGCCAACGGCCAACGGCCGCTGAGCGATGGCCGCAACGGCGTCCAGGTGCTGCGGGTGCTGGAGGCCGGGCAGCGTTCGCTGGAGCTGGGCGGCGAGCCGGTGGTTCTGGAGAGGGGCTGAGTTCAACATCCGCTCGGGCCGGTCTCCGACCGTGCCCGCCAGTTCAACGAGGTAATGGCATGACAGACAAGTCAGCCCGCGATTTCCAATTCATCCATCCCACAGCCGAGATCGGCGATGGCTGCACGCTGGGCTACGGCGTGGTGATCGAGGCCGGCGCGCGGCTGGGGCCAGGCTGTCACGTCGGCCACCACGCGGTGATCCACGCGGGCGTCCAGCTCGGCGCGGGCTGCCGCGTCGAAGACCACGCGGTGTTGGGCCGCCAGCCCCGGCCCGCGCCCACCAGCACGGTCAAGGTCTCCCCGACCCTGCCGCCGCTGATGATCGGCGACGAGACCAGCATCGGCACAGGCGCCGTGGTCTACACAGGATCGACCATCGGCCGCCAGTGCCTGGTCGGCGACCTGGCCTTCGTGCGCGAGCAGGTGCAGATCGGCGACCGGGTGATCGTCGGCACGCATGTCACCGTGGAGAACGAGGTCAGCATCGGCGCCAACGTCAAGATCCAGACCGGCGCCTACATCACCGCCTGGACCATCATCGAGGCTGACTGCTTCATCGCGCCCTGCGTGGTGACCACCAACGACAACTACATGGGCCGCACCCAACGGCGCTTCGCCGAGCGCGGCGGCGCGGTCATCCGCCGCGGCGCGCGCGTCGGCGCCAACGTCACCCTGCTGCCCAACGTCGAGGTGGGCGCCGAGGCCTTCGTGGCCGCCGGATCGGTGGTTTCCCGCCCCGTCCCGCCCGCCACCCTGGCCATGGGCAGCCCGGCCAAGGCGCGCCGCGCCCTGCCGGCCGAT
>JAJTXO010000663.1 GCA_021463315.1 Caldilineales bacterium
TTCACGACGATCTCCCGGTCGAGCTCGAAGATCTGCGTGCGCTTGTAGCCGGCGGGAGCATCGTCGCTCGATTCGGCTCGCAGGTGCACGTCGGCGCCATGCACTGCATGCAAGTTCGTACGCAGGGCCTCGGCCGGTGGTAGCAGGATGCTGCGTGGGATCCGCGCGCGTGTTGCGCCAGCATCATGCGCTCGAGGCAACTGCTCCGACTCGTGTGGGGCCGCAATGTCGAGCTGGCAGGAGAAGACTCGCTTCTCCTCGCCGAGCCGGTAAAGCGGGTAGGTGCTTGCGGCGGTGTACAACGTGCTGCCGTCGAAGCTGTCCTGCGCGAAATACCGCGGCCCCACACCGAAGTGCTCCAGGAGCTCGTCGCCCAGCTCCAGGCCGAAGCGAAGTGTGCCGCGCGCATTCCCTTCGAGATCGACCTGGACCTGCCTGTTCGCCATGGAGATAGGGACACGCACGCCGTTTACGATCATCCCGCCCTCGTCCGGGTCGGATGCGCTGAGGTCGATGACCATCGCGCCGCCCCTAACGCGGATACTGGCGCGCGCCGGGATCTTCAGGCGCCACGACGTGTCGTTGCTCTCGGCCGGGTCGCCCACGTGGAACGCCGGGCTCTCGACCACAACACCGGCGCCGTCGGTCGACAGGGTATCGCCTGCGCGCAGTCCGCCCGAGGCCGTGAGGAAAGCAAGCCGGATGCGCTGACCGGGGAGCGTGGCCTCGTCGAGCAGGCGCGGCAAGTTCGAATGGAGGGATGTCGCCACAGCCTCGGTGACCGTCGGGTACACCACGACGGCGCCGCGGTGCAGAAGGCCGAGCACGTCGATCTCAGTACCGGGATCGGCCTGGTCCTCGTCGCGTATGAACGCGATCCGCGCCGCTGTCACCAGCCTCTCGAACGCGGCGGGGACATACATGCGGCTCGCACCGATGCGGACGTACTTCACCATGACAGCTGGTCTCCTGGCAAAAGGACCATGCCGAGGGCGGAAGCGCCCGCCCCTGATAGGTCGACAGCGACGGGTTTTCCTTCGAACATCCGCATGACGCGGACGCCGGACACGGCGGCTTGGCCCGCCGCTTTCGCAACCAAGTCGTGCACGCGGGGCTGCAAAGCGTGGGGGAATGGCTGTGCAAGCCGTTCCAGGGCCGCGCCTAGTGTCGTCCCCAGGAGAACCTCCACTGGAGCACCATTGACGGTCACGGTGATCCGGGGCGTGATTACGCCGCGTTCACCGAAGCGGAAGCACTTCGGTGGTCGGTTCCTCAGCTCTGCGAGCGGATCGGATGCTGAAATTGACCCGCCACAGCGGTTGGCCTCGAATCCTTTCGTCCCGCAAACATCCAGAATGTCATCGTCGTCGGCGCGGACGCACTGCATTGCGCGCGCGACAGAGCCTTCGACCCGCGTGTCCACGGCGATCAGCAGGGGCACGTGGCCCGCGTTCGTGCCCACGGGGTCGGTGGGTAGCGGCATCGCGTTCGGGTTAGTCGGCAGGCCCTTGGGGTACCTCAGGATGAACTGGTGACCCACCAAATTTCGGTGCGGCAATTCCGCCCAACTCGCGATCGGGTGCACGATCCGCTTGCTCGTGTCGATTGCGGAGATGTAGCCCAGCGGGATCGAGAGGGGCCCAAACACGGCACCGCCGCTTCCGTCCGACAACAGCGTTGCGCAGGTTTCACCCGACACGGAAAATCGCGCGGTTGCGTGGGCAGCGCGATTCGGCACGTCCGACGCGCAGACGGTCGTGCCCGGTCGCAGGATGACTGAACGCGTGGACTCCTCGAAACCGTAGTACAGCCGCAGCAGTTCGGAGAATCGCAGCGGTCTGCGCTCCACTAGGATTTGCTCCATGACCGCCTGATCGATGCCGATGCATTTTCCCGGCCAAGCGTCCTTTGCGGCCGCCCACCATGCCAACCATGCTGCACGCAGTGACGTCTCGTCCAAGAATGTGCCGGTGGACTTCATGCGCAGGACCGCTCCACCGGGCACCGGCACGAGCTCGGCCTGAAGGGCTCCGGCTTTCGGTGCGCCCTCCGGGAACTTTGCGTAGTAGGCGCATGCCGAATGCCGCATCGGAAGGTCAATGTAGAACCCGCTCGATGGGACCGAATCGATCCAACGGAACGAACTCCAAGTGCCCGCGCTCGGCGGTAGGAGCCAGTGGGCAGGCTTTCCGTCGTCGGCCAATTGCGCCGCAACCCGATACGTGGATGGCGACGATGCGCATCCGGCGAGGCCTACCAGGCACGCTATGGCGGTCAACACCCAAATCAGTCTGTTGATCATGGCGTGGTCCGCTTGAACGAAATGGATTGCAGAGTCTTGTTGACGATGTCGGCGCTGACGCCCCAAAGGAAGAGCATCGCGTACTGGCTGATCCCCTGCGACCCAAAGGTGGCGGCGTCCGCTCCACCGGAGTAGTGCTGCCAAACGCCATAGAGCACCAGCACGAGCAGGACCGTAAAGTGCATAAGCGGTCGCAAGTACTGGTAGTAGAGGCCGACCCCCTCTGTGCCGGTGCCTGCCAGTAGGGACAGTAGTCTTTCACTGCGGCTAGGCTGGCGAGGGGGCTGCAATCGCGCCTGTCGCGCGTCCTCTTCAGCCTCGGCTGTGGCTGCGAAGCCGGGGACACGCTGATCCAGCAGCTGACGCACCACGGCGAGCGACTTGATCACAGCATCGAAATCTGGTGCGCGCTTAGCAATCTCGACGAGGGCCTTGTCGACTTCGGCATTGGCTGCCGGCTGGTCGGTCGCTGGCAGGTGCTGCAGGATCTCTCCACGCAGGCCTTGCGCCTGCTCCGCGTACATGAACTGCCGCTCGAGCTTCGAGAAGGCCTGCGAGGCGGCGCCGGCCTTGGCGC
>JAJTXO010000664.1 GCA_021463315.1 Caldilineales bacterium
CATGATCCTGCCCAAGATCCTCGAGGTGCGCGCCGAGCTCGAAGGCCTTGGCCACCGCTTCCGCAGCGAGTCCGACACCGAGGTGATCCTGCACCTGGTCGAGGAGCAGGGCCCGGCCTGCCTGCGCCAGCTCAACGGCCAGTTTGCCATCGCCATCTGGGATGTGCGGCGCCAGGAGCTGTTCTTGGCCCGCGACCGGCTGGGCATCCGGCCGATCTTCTACACCCTGCACGACGGCCGGCTGCTCTTCGGCTCTGAGATCAAGGCGCTGCTGGCCTATCCTGGCGTGCAGGCGGCCATGGACCCCGTCTCCCTGGCGCAAACCTTCACCTTCTGGAGCCCGCTGGCCCCGCGCACGGCCTTCGCGGGCATCCAGGAGCTGCCGGCCGGGCACTATCTGCGGGTCAGGGAGGGCGCGGTCGAGGTCGAGCGCTACTGGAGCCTGGACTTCACGGCTGAACCGGCCGGCCGCTGCCCGGTGGAGGATTACCAGGAGGAGTTCGAGAGCCTGCTGATCGACGCGGCGCGCATCCGGCTGCGCGCCGATGTGCCAGTGGGCGCCTATCTCAGCGGCGGGCTGGACTCGTCGCTGACCACCGCGCTGATCCACAGCTACAGCGACAGTCGATTGGAAACCTTTTCCATCGCCTTCGAGAACCCGCAGTACGACGAAAGCCAGTTCCAGTTTCGCATGGCCGATTTCCTGGGGACCGATCATCGCGTGGTGATCTGCACGCACGCCGACATCGGCCGCGTCTTCCCTGACGTGATCTGGCACACAGAGACGCCGATTCTGCGCACCTCGCCCGCGCCCCTTTTCCTGCTCTCCAGGCTGGTCAACGCTCACGGGCTGAAGGTGGTGCTCACCGGCGAGGGAGCCGACGAGTTTCTGGGCGGCTACGACATCTTCAAGGAGATGCAGATCCGCCGCTTCTGGGCCAGGCAGCCGCAGTCGACGCTGCGCCCGCTGCTGCTGCAGCGGCTCTATCCCGACATCGCTGGCCTGGGCGGCGCGGGCAGTGCCTACTTGGCCGCCTTCTTCCAGCGCGACCTGGCCAACACCGCCTCGCCCTTCTACTCCCATGCCCTGCGCTGGGAGAACACGGCCCGCACGCGGCGCTTCCTGCTGGACGATGGGCTGGCCGCGGCGGCGTCTGGCCACGACGGCCAGCGCAACGGCGTCAAGCCGTGGGACAGCCTGATCGATCTGCCGGCCGGCTTCGACCAATGGTCGTATCTGGGCCAGGCGCAGTACCTGGAGGCGTCGATCTTCCTGTCGCAGTATCTGCTGTCGTCGCAGGGCGACCGTATGGCCATGGCCCACTCGGTGGAGGGACGCTATCCCTTCCTGGACTACCGGGTGGTGGAGTTCTGCAACCGGCTGCCGGCTGAGCTGAAGCTGCGCGGGCTGACCGAGAAATGGCTGCTGAAGCGCATGGGTCAACGGCTGTTGCCCGCCGAGATCTGGCAGCGCACCAAGCGCCCCTACCGCGCGCCGATCCATCGCAGCTTTTTCCCGCACCTGCCCGACTATGCGGCTGAGCTGTTGTCAGAGGCCGCGGTGCAGGCCAGCGGGCTGTTCAAGCCGACCGCGGTGGGCCAGTTGGTGCGCAAGGCGTCGGCCGGCGCTGCGCTGAGCGAGGTCGAGGACATGGCCGTGGCCGGCATCCTGTCGACGCAGTTGGTGCATCAGCAGTTCGTGGCCGCGTTCCGGGCCGAGTCGCTGCGGCCAGACGATCGGATCAAGATCGTGGATAAGGTTGCCAACTTTTCGGAAAGTTGGCAACCTTCCAGGGAGACTACTCGATGAGTGTGAACGGCAACCTGCAACAACCCCCCTCCTTCGACCGCAGCGCGCTGGCCCTGGACGCGGCCGCCGAGGTCGAGCGCATTGTGACCTGGCTGCGCGCTGCGGTCCACCGCCGGTTGCGTCGCCAGGGCGCGGTGGTGGGCATCAGCGGCGGCGTGGACTCGTCGGTGGTGCTGGCGCTGTGCGTCCACGCCTTTGGGCCAGAGCGAGTCACGGCGCTGATGCTGCCGGAGCGGGACTCCAGCCCCGACAGCGCGGCCCTGGCGCAGCAGGTGGCCGCGTGCTACGGCGTGACCCCGCTGCTGGAGGAGATCAGCGCGGCCCTGGACGGCTTCGGCTGCTACGAGCGACGCGATGAGGCTGTGCGCCGCATCTTTCCCCAGTTCGAGCCGGGCTGGAAGACCAAGATCACCCTGCCGGGCAAGCTGCTGGAGCAGGAGACGCTCAACGTCTTTCACCTGACCGTGATCAGCCCCGACGGCCGCGAGTGGAGCCAGCGCATGCCGCTGTGCGAGTACTACCAGATCGTGGCGGCCTCCAACTTCAAGCAGCGCACCCGCATGGCGCTGCTCTACTACCATGCCGAGCTGCGCAACTACGCGGTGGTGGGCACGGCCAACAAGGCCGAGCACGACCAGGGCTTTTTCGTCAAACAGGGCGATGGCGGCGTGGACGTGCAGCCTATCGGCCATCTTTTCAAGACCCAGGTCTATCAGTTGGCCGAGCATCTGGAGGTGCCGGCCGCGGTGCGCGACCGGCCGCCGACCAGCGACACCTACAGCGCCGGCAGCACGCAGGAGGAGTTCTTTTTCCGTGTGCCCTTCGAGATTCTGGATCCCATCTGGCTGGGCTATGAGCAGGGCGTGCCCAGCGCCGAGATCGGACGCGGCCTGGGCCTGTCGGCCGAGCAGGTGGAGCGGGTGATCGCCGACATCGTGCGCAAGCAGCGCACGACGGCATATCTGCGCACGGAGGCGTTGAGCCTCACGGCGGCGCCAGCGCTCACCCAAGCGCTCACGCCAGCGCTCACGCCAGGCCCTCACGCCAGCGCTCACCCCAGCCC
>JAJTXO010000665.1 GCA_021463315.1 Caldilineales bacterium
CCGTTTTGAACAAACCTGCGCAGACTTCGGAAGTCTCGCCCCTGGTTTTTTGAGATGATACCTCATGCACGTAACAGTTCCGACTGGTGTAAACTGCTCAATCATCTGACACTGAAGTCGGATGAATCTCGACTCCTGCTTCCACATCGAGTGGCGCCGGATGCACAGTTATCGGCAGTGATGAGACTACAAACTCGTAAAGAGTCTGGGCTGCTTCATATGCTCGGTCGAACTGGTCGTCAGTTGGCTGAATTGCAGTACCTGATAGCGAAAGGTGCGCGAATATGGTGTCAACATCCGCCCAGTTCCTGCATAAGACGCAAATCCTGCTTCGTAAGGTAACGCAGCCCGGATCAATGCCTCAACGTCATGCACGCGCTCGAACTCATGATCGCAGTAAACCAGAAATCCTTTCACGGACTTCTCAGCCGCCTGTTGGCAGTGATAAATCGCTGTATCCAGTAGAGGTAAATGACTCTGAGAGAGCACGTCTGCGGAAGCTAAATCGTGCTGAGCCTTAATGAGCCAACTTTGTACCAGTTGCCTTTTTGCCTCGTTCATACAACACCTTTCCCCGGCGCGCAACCTTGTGTTCTAACGATGCGCGAACATCGCGGAAGAAATCGAACTCAGCGCGTGTCTTCACGATGACGTCCTTCGGTACGTCCACATCCTTCAGAACCGCCAACGCCAATACAGCGCGTTCGTAGTCTGAAAGCTCACTCTGCTCAACAATGACCATGAGATCGACGTCGCTAGACCTATCAGGCGTACCCCAGGCGTGTGAGCCGAACAGGATCACCTGCTCCGGCTGGAATTCCTTGACCAACTTACTGGTCATCTCTTCTAGCAATATATCGTTGACAGGTCTCATTTGATCCTCTGCATTCAACCCAACACGCACCATCCTATAGAAAGGGCTGGCTGTTCAACCAGCCAGCCCAATTGTACAACAGACGCGGGGATCGCACAAAGCAACAGGCCAAGTTTATTGGCTGGCCTGCCACTGCGCCGAGCTGGGATAGAAGAGCGGCTGGCCGAAGCGGTCCACGCCGAACTCGCCGATCATCTTCTGCACCTCCACCGAGGTCAGCCACTCCACGAACTGCGCGGCCAGCGCCGCGTTGACGTTGGGGTGCAGCTCAGGGTTGACCGCCAGCACGCCGTAGGGGTTGAGCAGCACCTTGTCCTGGTTCTCGGCCAGGTTCTCGCCGCCCACCAGGATGGCCAGGTTGGGCAACACGTCGCGCATGGAAAGATAGGTGCCCCGATCGGTCAAGGTGTAGGCGCCCAGCTCGTTGCTGAAAACCAGCGTGTCGCCCATGCCCTGCCCCAGCGAGTTATACCAACCTGACTCGGCCGTAGGGGTGACAGGAATCGACGCCCAGATGGTCGTCTCCTTGGTGTGGGTGCCGGAGTTGTCGCCGCGGCTGGCAAAGGGCGCGCCGGCCTCGGCGATGGCCGCGAAGGCATCCTTGGCCAGCCCCATGCCCGCGACCCCGGCCGGATCGTCGGCTGGCCCAACGATGATGAAGTCGTTGTACATCACATCGAAGCGCTCTTTGGCGTGTCCGTCGGCCACGAACTTGTCTTCACCTTTGCGGCTATGCACCAGCACCACATCGGCATCGCCCTTGCTGCCGATCTCCAACGCCTGGCCGGTGCCCACCGCCACCACATCGACATCGGCATTGAAGCGCTGCTCGAAGTCGGGCAGGATGGCGTCCAGCAGGCCAGAATCGGCGGTGCTGGTGGTGGTGGCCAGAATCAGCTTGCCCGTCGCGGCCGGCTGGGCTGGCGCTTCAGTCGCGGCCGGCTGAGCCGGCGCTTCAGTCGCGGCCGGCTGAGCCGGCGCTTCAGTGGCTGCTGGCGCCACAGGAGCGGCCGGCGGCGCGCAGCCGGCCAGCAGCGCCAGGATCACCAACAGCGCGCTCAGTGCAAACAGGGTTGATTTGGACATCAGTTTCTCCTTTTCTGCTCCAGCCGGGCGCATATCCCGGCTACGATCAATACACCATATCACCAGCTACGAAGGCAGCCGTGCGGGGATCCGCCGGCGCCTCGAAGAAGGTCTGTGTGTCGGCGATCTCGATCAACCGGCCATCCAGCATGAAGCCGACGCGATGGGCCAGACGATGGGCCTGGAAGATGTTGTGTGTCACCAGAACCAACGTCGTCTGCTGCTCCTGGTTCAGCCGGCGCACGATCTGCTCGATCAGCCCCACGTTGTAGGGGTCCAGATTGGCCGTGGGCTCATCCAGCAGCAGCACGTCCGGCCGGATGACCATGGCCCGGGCCAGCGCCACCCGCTGCGCCTCGCCGCCCGACAGGGTGCGCGCCTGCTGCCGGGCCAGATGCGCCAGCCCCACCTGCTGCAGGGCCGCCGTGACCTGTCCAGCCGAATCGCGCAGCCCTCGCAGCTTCAGACCGAACTGCACATTGGCCTGCACCGGCCGGTTGAGCAACACCGGTCGTTGCGACACGGTGGTCACCTGTCGCCGCGTGGCCAGGGGCGCCTCGCCGCCGGGGCCATACTCGAAATCGCCATAGCGGAGGCGGCCCGTGCTGGGCGGCTCCAGAAAGTTGAGGATGCGCAGCAGCGTGCTCTTGCCCGCGCCGCTGGGGCCGACCAGGGCCAGGATCTTGCCGGCCTCGATGTCGAGCTGGTCGATCTGCAACACCTGCCGACCGGCATAGACCTTGCTGACGCCCTCGATGCGGTAACGAAGCTCGGCCGCCATCAGTCGAACGACCTCCCTTGCAGTCGCATCATCAAGGCGTTGATGACGAAGGTGATGCCCAGCAGGATCAGCCCCAGCGCGATAGCCAGCTCGAAGTTGCCTTTGCGCGTCTCCAGCACGATGGCGGTGG
>JAJTXO010000666.1 GCA_021463315.1 Caldilineales bacterium
GAGCTGCCTGTTCGTGATGGGCAGCGAGGGCCGCGGCGAGTGGTACATCCAGGTGGTGCGGGAAACCGGCCCGGAGCAGTTCGTGCCGATCAGCCTGCCCAGCGAGGCGCGCGTCGTTCTTCTGAAATCTCAATAGCTCAGTGGCAACACTTGTCGAGAGAAACAGCTAATGGCAGCCGACCGTGAAATCAAGCGACGTATTCGCAGCGTCAAGAACACCGCCAAGGTGACGCGAGCCATGGAGGCGGTCTCAGCATCCAAGATGCGCCGCGCCCAGGCTCAGGTGGAAGCAACCCGCCCCTATGCGGGCAAGGCCTGGGAGGTGCTGACCTTCCTGGCCCGCCTGCGCCAGAGTCAGGCCGACTTGCAGCCGCTGTTGAAGGCCCGTGAGATCAACACCATCTGCATGGTGCTGATCACGGCCGACCGCGGCTTGGCCGGCGGTCTGAACAGCGCCATCATCACCACGGCTTGGCGGCAGATCCAACAATGGGAAGACCAGGGCAAGAAGGTGACGCTGGTGACGGTGGGCCGCAAAGGGCGCGACTGGATGGCGCGTTTCGGCGTGCCGATGCGGGCCACCTTTGTCAACGTGGGCGACCGCCCCACCAGTGGCTATCTGGAGGGGATCAAGAAGGCTACCGGCGCCGATATCAACTCGGTGAGTCCCATTGCCCGCGTGGTGATCGACGACTTCACCAACGGCGAGTGCGACGCCGTCTATCTGGCCTACACCGATTTCGGCAATGTGTTGCGCCAGACTCCCACGGTGCGCCAGATTCTGCCCATCCGGCCGGGCGAGCCCACCGCGCCCATGGCGCCTGACTACATCTTCGAGCCTGATGCGCAGACGGTGCTGGACATGGTGTTGCGCAACATCACCGAGCTGCAGATCTTGCAGGCGCTGTACGAGTCCATTGCCAGCGAACATGCCGCGCGCATGGTGGCCATGCGCAACGCCACCGACGCCGCCAACGATCTGATCACCGATCTGACGTTGAGCTTCAACAAGGCGCGACAAGAGAAAATCACCAAGGAATTGATCGATATCGCCGCCGGCGCCAACGCCTTGGCGTAGCGCGGGCGGATGGTAATCGGTAATCGGTAATCGGTAATCCGTAATCGGTAATCCGACCGGAGACCGATCACCGATCACCGTCTGAATCACGGATTGTCACGGATTGGTGGATTACACGGAGCCGGAGCGGCCGCACCGATCACCGATCACCGATTACCGATCACCGATTACCGATCACCGATTACCGAATCCCGGAGGACGCTTTCATGGCCCAAAACGGCTCAAATGGTCATTCAGTTGGCCGCACTATCTCCATCCTGGGGCCGGTGGTGGATGCTGAGTTCCCCGTCGGCCAGTTGCCCGAGGTCTACGACTCCATCGAGATCGTTCAGGACGACGGCGGCGTGTTGGTCTGCGAGGTGCAGCAGCAGCTTGGCGCCAATCGCGTGCGCGCGGTGGCCATGTCCAGCACCGACGGCCTGCGCCGCGGCATGGACGTGATCAACACGGGCGCGCCCATCACCGTGCCAGTGGGCGAGGAGACGTTGGGCCGGCTGTTCAACGTCCTCGGCCAGACACTGGACACGGGGCCGGCTGTGGAGACCAAGGTCCGCTACCCCATCCATCGCCCCGCACCCAGCTTCGACGAGCAGTCGACCAAGGCCAGCGTCTTCGAGACCGGCATCAAGGTCATCGACCTGGTGGCCCCCTTCACCAAGGGCGGCAAGACCGGCGTCTTTGGCGGCGCGGGCGTGGGCAAGACCGTCATCATCCAGGAGCTGATCCACAGCATCGCCAAGTTCCACGAGGGCTATTCGGTCTTCGCCGGCGTAGGCGAGCGCAGCCGCGAGGGCAACGACCTGTGGCACGAGATGCAGGACAGCGGCGTGATCAAGAACACAGTGCTGGTCTTCGGCCAGATGAACGAGCCGCCCGGCGCGCGCCTGCGCGTGGGCCTGACCGGCGTCACCATGGCCGAGTATTTCCGCGACCAGGGCCGCGATGTGTTGCTCTTCATCGACAACATCTTCCGCTTCGTCCAGGCTGGCTCTGAGGTGTCGGCGCTGTTGGGCCGCCTGCCTTCGGCCGTGGGCTATCAGCCGACGCTGGGCACGGAGATGGGCGAGCTGCAGGAGCGCATCACCTCCACCACCAAGGGCTCCATCACCTCGATGCAGGCCATCTACGTGCCGGCCGACGACTACACCGACCCGGCCCCCGCGACAACCTTCGCCCATCTGGACGCGACCATCTCGCTGGAGCGCGCGCTGGCCGAGCAGGCGCTTTTCCCGGCTGTGGATCCGCTGGCCTCCTCCAGCCGCATCCTCGATCCGCTGATTGTGGGCGAGGAACACTACAGCGTGGCGCGCGGCGTGCAGCGGGCCTTGCAGCGCTACAAGGACCTGCAGGACATCATCGCCATCCTGGGCGTCGAAGAGCTCAGCGAAGACGACAAGCTGGTGGTGGCGCGCGCCCGGCGCATTCAGCGCTTCCTGACCCAGCCCATGTTCGTGGCTGAGGTCTTCACCGGCACCCCTGGCGCCTACGTCAAGCTGGAAGAGAACGTGCGCGGCTTCAAGGAGATCCTCGAGGGCAAGTACGACGACCTGCCTGAGCAGGCCTTCTACATGGTCGGCACCATCGAGGACGCGATCGCCAAGGCCGAGCGGCTGCGCGTCGGGAAATGATGCTTGAGGTATCATCTCAATAGATTGGGGAAGACTTCCGAAGTCTTATGGACTGTGAGCTCGTTTTGAACAAACCTGCGCAGACTTCGGAAGTCTCGCCTCCGGTTTTTTGAGATGATACTGCTTGAGGAACTTGAGGAACTTGAGGAACTGTGGAACTTGAG
>JAJTXO010000667.1 GCA_021463315.1 Caldilineales bacterium
GCGGCTCGACGGCTGTGGCCTCGACGATGATCAGGCCCGCGCCGCCCACCGCGCGGCTGCCGTAGTGTACGAAATGCCAGTCGGTGGCGATACCATCCTCGGCGAAGACCGAGTACATGCACATGGGCGAGATCCACAGCCGGTTGCGGGCGGTCACGCTGCGCAGCGCGATGGGGGAGAACAGGGTCAACGGTTGGTTGGGCATGGGGTCTCCAGGTTAAATGCATCGTAAATTCAGTAGTTCACGATTCTCACACAAAGCCGTCAAAAATGCCAGGAATCTCTGCCCTTTGCGGTCTTTGCGCCTTTGCGTGAGACAACAATCGTGAAGTACTGAAATTCAGTAGTTCACGATTCTCACGCAAAGCCGTCAAAAATGCCAGAAATCTCTGCCCTTTGCGGTCTTTGCGCCTTTGCGTGAGACAACAATCGTGAAGTACTGAAATTCAGTAGTTCACGATTCTCACGCAAAGCCGTCAAAAAAGCCAGAAATCTCTGCCCTTTGCGGTCTTTGCGCCTTTGCGTGAGACAACAATCGTGAAGTACTGAAATTAAGTTCCTGCACATCGTCATCCTGACCGAAGGTGGCGAAGGAGCCGCCTGGCAAGAGGGAGACCCTTCGCCGGGCCTCAGGGTGACAGCGCGCAAGAACTATCTTTGCAGTGTATTAAATGTTCAGAATCGTCTTAGGACTCGTCACGAGATAAGTGTGTCAGTCGTTACGCTTATGCAAGCGTGGAACCTGTGACACTTGTTTTCGTGCGGGTCCTTAGCGATCTGCAGGTAGATCAGCAGGCCGGTGGCATCCACCAGCGTGCTCATAAAGGGGCCGGAGACGATGGCAGGATCGATGCGCAGCCGGCTGGCCAGCAGGGGCAGCAGCGAGCCGACCACATTGGCCCAGACCACGATGCACAGCACGGGCGTGTCCAGATAGTTGCGGTCCAGCGGCTGCGTGGCGCCCAGCTTCTGGATATCCTCGGTCGCCTCGCGCTCGATGACATCCACCAGGTCATCGTGGGTGATGATGCCGAGCAACCGATCATCGGCCGCGACCACCGGCACCGACAGCAGGCTGTAGCGGCTCATCAGGCGGGCCGCCTCCTCCTGATCGGCCTGCGCCTGCACCGAGATCACATCGCTGGACATCACATCGTTGACCTGTGCGGTCAAGGGCGCGCGCAGCAGGTCATACAGGCAGGTGACGCCCACGATCGGCAGTTACCGCTCGCCAGATTCTTCGGGTATAATGCTCGCCCGTGGCGTTTCGATTGTCCGAGCCAGGTCACGCAATCCCCAGCATAAGCGAGTCACACCCATGAGCCAACGCATCGCCATCATCGATCTCGGTTCCAACACCACCCGCCTGGTGGTCTACGACTATGAGCCGGGCTACCGTTTTCACCTGATGGACGAGGTGCGCGAGGTGGTGCGGCTGCGCGAGGGCATGGGCAACAGCCTGGCGCTGCGCGCGGCCGCCATCGAGCGCGCCCAGCAGGCCATGCGCATGTTCGCCAGCTTCTGCCGCTCGCAGGGCATCGACGAGGTGATCATGACCGCCACCAGCGCGGTGCGCGACGCGCGCAACGGCGACTCCTTTCTGGCGCGGGTGCGGGCCGAGACCGGCTGGGAGCCGCGCCTGCTCTCCGGCGAGGAGGAGGGCTACTACGGCGCGCTGGGCGCGCTGAACGGCGTGGGGCTGGGTGAGGGCTTCGTCATCGATCTGGGCGGCGGCAGCGCGCAGATCATCGAGGTGCGCGCGGGTCTGCCGGCGCGCGTCGTCAGCCTGCCGTTGGGCGCGCTGCGTCTGAGCGATCTCTTCCTGGGCTACGACCGGGCCAAGCCGGCCGCGGTGGAGAGCCTCAGCCAGTTTCTGGCCCAGCAGCTCGAGGGGGTGGATTGGTTTCGCGCCCGGCCTGGCGATCGCCTGGTGGCGCTGGGTGGCACGGTGCGCAACCTGGCCCGCATCGATCAGGCCACCTTCGGCTTTCCGCTGGAGCTGGTCAACGGCTACGAGCTGGCTGGAACCAATCTGCATGAGATGGCCGGCCGCTTCTGGCGCATCAGCCAGAAGGAGCGGCTCAAGATCACCGGCCTGGACTCCGACCGCGCCGACATCATCCAGAGCGGCGCGCTGGCCTTTGCCGCGCTGCTGGAGCACGGCGGCTTCGAGAGCCTCACCATCTGCCAACAGGGGCTGCGCGAGGGTCTCTTCTACCAGCATTTTCTGGCCGGCCAGCCTCAGCCGATCTTCGACGACCTGCGCCAGTTCAGCCCCCTCAACCTGGCGCGCAAGTTCGACTTCGACAACGTTCACAGCCGCCATGTGACCGCGCTGAGCCTGCAACTCTTCGACCAGCTTCAGGCCGCGCACCGGCTGGACGCCAGCTATCGCCCACTGCTGTGGGCGGCCGGCATGTTGCATGACATCGGCGTGCGCGTGGACTATTACTCCCATCACACCCATTCGGCCTATATCATCCGCAACAGCGGCCTGCCCGGCTATACGCCGCGCGAGGTGGGCATGATCGCGCTGCTGGCGCAATATCACCGCAAGGGCAATCCCAAGGCTGGCGAGCTGGGACTTCTGTTCGACGAAGAGGATCAGCGGGCGCTGCCGATGCTGGCTGGCATGTTGCGGCTGGCCGAGTTTTTGGAGCGCGGCCGCAGCCAGGTGGTGCGGGCGGTGCGCTGCCATCTGGACCTGGCCAACGGCTGGCTGCAGATCGAGGCCTTGGAGGCTGGCGACGCGCGCATGGAGCTGTGGGAGGCCAGTCGCAATCTGGACGTCCTCCAGCGCGCGCTGAATCTGCATGTGGAGCTGGTGGGTGGGGTGTGGCTGGGGGCTGGTGGGTAGGGAGT
>JAJTXO010000668.1 GCA_021463315.1 Caldilineales bacterium
GCCGCTGGCCGCGCGGAAGCCGCTCTTGAGCGCCGCGCCATAGCCGCGGTTGGCCGGGTGCTGCTCCAGGCGCACTCCGGCCGTGCCGCGCACGATCTCCGCTGTGCGGTCGGTGGAGCCATCGTCCACCACGATCAGCTCCAGCGCGTCCACGCCCACTGGCTGCAAGGCCGGCTGCACTGCCAAGACCCGCTGCATGATGGCTGCAATGCCACCCTCTTCGTTCAAGGCCGGAATCACTACAGAAAGCGTTGTCATAAGCTTCCTCCCTCGGTGGGAAAGGACTGACAGTGCTGATGCTGCCAGAAGGTGGCCTTTGCGTTGTGGCCTCGATTCGACGTGACCAGCACTGTCAGTCCTGCGCTCTGACAGTGCTGGCGCTGCCAGAAGGTGGCCTCCGCGTCGTGGCCTCGAAAGGACTGACAGTGCTGGCGCTGCCAGAAGGTGGCCTTCGCGTCGTGGCCTCGAAAGGACTGACAGTGCTGATGCTGCCAGAAGGTGGCCTCCGCGTCTTGGCCTCGATTCGACGAGACTAGCACTGTCAGTCCTGCGGTCATCGATCCATCACCTTCAATACCTTGGCCGGCACGCCGCCGACTACCGCGCGCGGCGGCACGTCTTGGGTGACGACGGCGCCGGCCGCCACCACCGCGCCGCGGCCGATGCGCACGCCGTCGGTGACGATCGCGCCGGCCCCGATCCAGACATCGTCCTCGACCACGATGCCCTGGGCGCTGATGCCCTGCTCCACCATCGGCCGCGTCGGGTCGTCGTAGAGATGGTTGACCGCCAGCAGTTGAACCAGGGGCGCGGTGTAGACGCGGTCGCCGATGGCGATGCCGCCCTGGCCGCGCAGCACGTTGTACTCGCCGATCAGGCTATCGCGGCCGATGTGGATGAAGGCGTGGGGCAGGTCGCGGAAGTTGTAGACGTGCAGGATAGCCCCATGCATGATGAAGCTGCCCGCGCCGATGGCGATGCCGCCCGGCGTGGCGTGCAGATAGACCGCCTCGTCGATGTAGGCGCCCTCGCCCAGGCGGATGTTGCTGGCGAAGCGGATGCGCACCCCGGCCTCGATCGCGGCCACGCCATCCATCTGCAGGATCGACCGATAGGCCAGCCCGCGCAGGGCTACGCCGAGCACTGAGGGCGCCCAGCCCGCGGCCGCCAGCACCGTCTGCTCCCAGGCGTAGCGCAGCGGGCTGGCCGCCTGGCGGCTCATGTAGAGCTTCAGGTTGGGCAGCAGGCCGCCGCCCGCGCGCATCTGCCCTGCGGGCGCCGTGGGAGGGGCAGGTCGAGCGCCGCTGTGTGAACGTTGTGTCGACATAATGAAATCACGGGGCGTCGGGCGTTGCGCTGCCAGCTTGCAACGCCAACGGCCCTGAAGAATCGCTCGGATTGGGCTGTGGGCAGCGCCGAGTCCGCTGTCTGGCTCAGAATCCTACCGCTTACGGTGTCAGTGAGACCTCGCTGTCCCTGGCAGGCTCAGCGCCTGCGCGGCGCACCGGTCATCTGGACGGCCCCTGTCAGGGCGCTCAGGCGGCGACCGGCGCAAGCCACCTCTGGAGATTGCTACCGCGGCCACTATACCCGGCTGCTGTGGCCTTGTCAAATCCGCGGAGATGAAGCAGGCGGGCTGGTGGGCAAGAGTCCGTCTGCTGCGATCCGTGTTCTACCCGATCAAGGTATCCCGACAACCCTTGTCAGACGCGTTTTGGCAATTGGGCGGGACTGGATATAATGGCGCCATCTTCGTTTGGCAGCAGCAGCCCGGCGCAGCTTCTCCCTCGCCCAGCGCCGCCGGCCGCGTCGCGTGTGCAGTCCCCGGGCGGGGAACTATGTGATGGAAAGAGCAGATGCGCAAGGAGGAGCTATGAAGCACAGATCGATGTTCCTGTTGGCGAGTCTGGCGCTGGTGGCGGGGCTGTTGGCGTTCAGCGGCGTGGCTTATGCCCAGGCCCCTGTGGTTTCTGCGCAGGACTTCGATGGCATCGGAACGTCCCAGATCGCGACTTTGCCGACATACTGGCGGGTCGACAAGAACACTACCGTGCGTACGCTGGGCAGCTATGGCGCAGCAGGAACAGCCACTGAACAACGTGCAGGAAACGACATGCTTTCCAATGCCACAAACGGTGTCTACAACTACGGAGCTGGCGTCGCCGCTACGGCAACCGATCGTGCGGTCGGTTGGATTTCATCATCATCTGCCACCAAGAGTGGCAATCTCTATGGCTGGTTCCAGAACAATACCAGCAGCAATCTGGCCAGTGTCGACATCTCGTACGATGTGGAGAAGTATCGCAACGGATCGAACACGGCCGGATTCAGCATTCAGATGTATTACTCCACCGACGGCAGCACCTGGACATCGGCCGGCCCTAACTTTCTGACCAGCATTGCTGCTGATGCCAACAACAATGGCTTTGCTTCAGCGCCGGGGACCACCGTGTCGGTTGTTGCCAAGACCCTGACATTCGCAACCCCTATCCCGGTCAGCGGAACCTTCTATCTGGCCTGGAATTACTCAGTCACCTCGGGAAGCACTACCTCGAACGCCCAGGGGCTTGGCATCGACAATTTCTCGATGGGCAATCCCTTGGCCGTCACGCTGGCTGACTTCCACGCCCGACAGGTCAACGACCACGTGCAGGTGAGCTGGGAGACGGTGAGTGAGCTGGACAACGCGGGCTTCAATCTGTATCGCAGCGAGGATCCGGCTGTGCTGGGGCAGCGGCTCAACGCGGCGCTGATCCCGTCGCAGTCGCCGGGCAGCACGGGCGGCTTCAGCTATGTCTGGGAAGACCAGGCCGGGCTGGCTGCTGGCTCGATCTACTTCTACACGCTGGAGGATGTGGATC
>JAJTXO010000669.1 GCA_021463315.1 Caldilineales bacterium
GTTCGCACCCGCCAATGACAAAGCCGCCCGGACGAACCGCCGGGCGGCTTGCATTATACATGAAAGAGACAATCGGACAACTAACGCCGTCGATCATCGGCGTGGGCGGTTGATCGAGCGGCGCGGCTACCCGCTACTGCTGCCGCGTGATCAACGGCAGGTAGGTCTCCACCGTGAAGCTCTGCGCCGTCACCTGACGGCACTGTGAAAACTCCGAGGTCTGGCCGCCCGCGCTCAGATCCGAGGCCGTCGCGGCCACCACCCAGCCGGCGCTGACACCGATGGACAGGGTGAAATTGAAGCTGGCGTTGCCCGACGCGTTGGTGGTGACATCGCGCCAGCCCACGTAGGTGCGCCCTTCGCCATAGCCCGATGGATCACAGGCCGGCGACGAGTAGAAGTCGATTCGGAAGGTGCGATTGGGCAGGCTGTTGAGCGTGCCGCTGAACTGCGTCTGGCTGCCGTTGCTGCCCACGGCCGTCACCGCGGGGAAGTTTTGCAGACCGTTGGGCCCCGCGTCGGGATCCCCCGCATCGTTGGGGGTCACGCCGGTGTTGCCCAGGTCGATGCCCAGATCGCCGTTGTCGCGGATGCTGTTGGCGCGGATGGCGTTGCCGGTGGCGCTTTCACCGATGACGTAGATGCCATCGGCGCCGTTGCCGGCGATCAGGTTGCCCCGCCCGTTGCCAGCGTCGCCGATGATATTGCCCGGCGCCAGCGAGATATGAACGCCAAACATGCTGTTGCCCAGGTTGGGGCTGCCCGACTGGTTGACGCCGATGAAATTGCCGTAGATCGCGTTGTTGGTGGAGCTGCCCGAGATGAAGATGCCATCTTGGCCGTTGCCGGCGATGACATTGCCGATGCCGTTGCCGCCGATGACGCTGTTGTTGCCATTGGGCAGGTAGAGGCCGTAGCTGCCGTTGCCCACCTTGGCGCTGGCCTGGGCGTTCAATCCGATGATGTTGCGCGCCACGACGGTATTCTGAGCATTGCTCTGCAGCAGCAGGCCGGAGCTGCCGTTGCCGGAGATGACATTGCCTGCGCCCGCGTCGCTGCCGCCGATTTGAATGCCGTTTGCCCCGCCCACGCTGACCCCGCTGGCCGTGTTGCCCACCGCCGTGTTGCCGTTGCTGCTGACGCCAACGTAATTGCCGCGCACCACTGTGCCGGCCGACGCGCCGTTGACCGCGATGCCGTAGCCGTTGTTGCCAGAGATCACGTTGCGGTCGGCCGCCTGCGTGCCGCCGACGGTGGTATTGGCCGCGCCTTCCACCAGAACGCCGGTCTGGTCATTGGGGATAGCCGCGGTCCCGTTCTCATTGACGCCGATGAAGTTGCCGCGCAGCACGCTGCCGCCAGCGTTGCCGCCGCCCAGATACACCCCGTAGCTGCCGTTGCCGGAGATCAGGTTGCGCAGCAGCGTGACCGCCGGTGTGTTGTTGATGAAGACGCCGATGCCCTCGTTGCCCAGGTCGTTCACCCCGGCTGCATTGACGCCGATGTAGTTGCACTCCAGCACAATGCCGCTGCCCGCCTGCAACACGACGCCGTGGCTGGAAAAGCGTTGGATCACCAGGCCGCGGATGCGGGTGTTGCCCGCGTTGATCACCAAGCCCTGGACGCCGCCCGACAGCCCAGAGCCGTTGACCACGATGCGCGGGTCGGCTGGCAGGCCGGTGCAGCTCGCGCCGGGCTGGGTCAGGCCATCGATGATCAGCGGTTGCAGGATGGGCTGCAGCGCCGCGGCCAGCGTGATCACGTGCGGCCCGGCTCCCGGGATGTTGAACTGGATCGTGTCCTGGGTTGCGCCGTTGGCGTTGGCCGCGATGAGCGCCTCGCGCAGGGTGCATTCGGCCGCGTTACAGTTGCCATTGCCGGGATCGTTGGTCGAGTTGACCACGAAGATTGCCGCCGGCTGGTCAGGCTGGAGCTCCACGGCAGAGACCGCGTCATCGAATTGAGGGACCGTTGTCGGCGTTTCATCCTGGGGGATGGGGCCTTCGGTCTGGGCTGATGCCAGTGGGGCTGTGGTCAGTGCAAGAATAAGGGCCAGGGCCAATGAAATGCGTGCGAACAGAGACATAGGTGTGAGATGGATCCTTTCCGCTGGGTGCAAAGTCGAGCCACAAGATCTGAGGCTGCTACGGCCAGTTGTTATACGGCGAGTCTGACGGTTTTCACGCGCCAGGGGCCTCTTTGATTCGAGCGGGTACAGTTGACAAGGTCCTTCACTTGTGTTAGGATTTCTGCCCTGTCGCTGCACGGCGTATTCCGGCCCTCCGTGCTCTCATCTTATCTTCAAGGAGGTATTTCGATGGATTTCAAAGTTATGCTCAACCGCGCCATGCGCGCGGCCCGACTGGATGTGACGCTTTTCCAGGAGGTCGAGAAAGACACCACCCTCAACCGCGAGGCGTTGATGGTGGTGGTGTTCGCGACGATCCTGGCGGGCATCGGTTCGCTGATCGGCGGGCTGACCACTGGACTGGGCGCAGTCTTGCTGATCGTCGTCTGGACCGTGTTCTGGGGCATCGCCGGCTACTATCTTTGGGCCTACCTGACCTGGTTCATCGGCACCCGCTTGTTCCAGGGCACGGCCGAGCCGGGCGAGCTGCTGCGCACCCTGGGCTATGCCTCGGCCCCGCAGGCCCTCGGCTTCTTCAGCTTCATCCCCTGCGCGGGCGCGATTGTGGCACTGCTGGCCAGCATCTGGGCCTTGGTCGCCGGCGTCATCGCCGTGCGTGAGGCGCTGAACGTTGACACCGGCAAGGCTGTCATCACCGTGGCCATCGGCTGGGTGGTGGTGTTCGTGATCGGCCTGGTAGTGACTGGGATCCTGGGCGTAGGCGCGATCGGC
>JAJTXO010000067.1 GCA_021463315.1 Caldilineales bacterium
CGCATTCTGAGCATCGACACCGGCCGGGCGCGGGCGCTGGGCTTTGTGCTGGACCTGAAGACCAATGGCACCCTGCTGACCCCTGAGAGCGCCGACCGCATGGCCGCCCTGGCGCCGACCCAGGTGGACATCAGCCTGCTGGGCGCCAGCGAGGCTACCTTTGACGCGGTGGCCCGCAGCAAGCACACCCTGAGCCGCGTGCTGCGCGGCGTGCGGCTGTTGCAGGAGCGCGGCGTGCGGGTCAAGCTGAACACCCTGCTGCTGGATCTGAACGTGGCCGAGCGCGGCCAGATGGTGGAGTTGGCGCAGCAGTTGGGCGTGGTGTACGAACAGGTCTTCAAGATCTCGGCGGCCGACGACAGCAGCGACCGGGCAGGACAACACCAGCTTGGCCAGTGGCAGATGACCGCGCTGTTCCAGGCCGATCAGACCCCCTTTCGGCCGGCTGTGCGCAACGCCGAGAGCCGCACCTGCCAGGTGGGACTTTCCTCCTGTTTGGTCAGCCCCTACGGCGAGGTCTATCCCTGCAACGAGCTGCGCATCTCGGCCGGGAACCTTCGCCGCCAGGCCTTCGCCGAGATCTGGGCCAACGCCCCCATCTTGCAGGAGCTGCGCACGCGGCACGTCGGAGCGAACTTGCCCGAATGCCGGGTCTGCCCCATCAACGCCTACTGCGAGGGGCGCTGCTCGGGGCTGGCCTGGAAGGAGCATGGCGATCTGTACGGCGGGCAGAGCCTGGCCTGCCAGCAGGCGCAGGCCCGCTTCGAGCAGCAACACCCAGGCCAGATCGCGCCGCAGACCCCCTTGCAGGCGCGCCGCAGGCAGACCGACACCCCCCTGCCAACGTCCACCCACGGTGGTCAACGGCAGTTCATTCCCCTGCTGGGCGTCTGAACGCCGGCAGGCCAGCCCATCAGACCAGGCTTTCCTGGAACTCTGAATCGCCGCAAGGAGAGCACTCATGTCCTCATCGAACAGCGCCGCGTCTATGGATCCCTTGGCGTTTCCGGCCAAGGCCCCGTGGGAAGATCCCGCCATCACCCTGGAGCGCAGGCTGGATGCACGTGCGCAAACTGGCCCACCTACGGGCGGTCCACCCACTATGGGAGCGGACTACGGTTTTCTTGGTCCGCTAGGTCTATCGCCTGGGGCCGGTGGACTCTGCTGAGCTTGGGCTGATTCATCAGGTGGCGCTAGGGAGAGTGCGATGCCGACCCAGACACGATCTCGGATGATCCTGGCGGCGGCGGCGGTTGTGGGACTGCTGCTGCCGCTGCCGCCTGCCCAGAGCGCAGCGCAGCCGGTGGTTTCGCTGCGGGTGCAGACGCCAGTCTATCAGCTTGTCGGCAACGATTTGAGCGTGCCTGGCTATGACAGCAACGCGGTTCCGGGCGCGCCGGCGCTGCCGGTCTGGAGCACCGTGGTCGAGCTGCCGCCCGAAGGCGACTGGTGGATCGAACAGAGCTCACCCGAAGCACAGGTGTTGGCGCAGTCGGTCGCGATCGCTGCAGTTCCGACGCCTGATGTGGACGTCGCGGCGGGGATCGACTGGGTCAACGGCGATAACTTGCCAGCGGTTCCTCCGACTATCAATCGTCCCGATCCGGCCATCTATGGGACAAACGCCTTCTATCCTTCGTCGCCTGTGGTGGCGGGAGCTGAACAGTGGCAGCGCGGCCGGCGTCTGCTGGCCTTGCGCGTCTTTCCCTTTCAATATAACCCGGTCACAGGAGCGCTGCGCTATCACCCGGATGTGCAGATCAGCATCCACAGCGCACCCGGCGCGGTGCAGCCTGCGCCAGCACAGGCCACGCTGGAGGCCAGCAATCCCGCGGCCAGCACACCCGGCAGCCTGCGCATCCGCACCGGCCAGCGCGGCCTCTATCGGCTGAGCTACGACGAGCTGTTGGCGGCCGGTGTGCCGCTGCCTGGCGTGGATCCGGCCTCCTTTGCTTTCTCCTACCTGGGCCAGCCGGTGGCTATTGAGGTCAGCGGCGAGGAGGATGGCCGTTTCGACCCCGGCGACCTGGTGATCTTCTACGCTCAGCCCTACGAGGGGCGCTATCAAACCGACAACGTCTACTGGTTCAGCTACGGCGACGCCCCGGGCCTGCGCATGGCGACGCGCGCGGTGACCCCCACCGGCAGCGAGCCGCTGGTCACCACCATCACCCAGACGCTGCACGCGGAGTTCGACCGCCTCTATCAGAGCACCTTCCCGCGGCCGCGCGACGCCGACCACTGGTTCGACACCCCGCTCAGCCCCGACATTGCCAGCGCACAGACGGTGACGCGCAGCTACGAGCTGGCGCTGGACGACGCGCTGGCCGAGGGGACGCTGCGCATCCGAGCCGCGCTGCACGGCGGCGCCAACCGGCCAGCCAACCCCGACAAGTCGATAGCCATCGCGCTCAATGGACATCCGGTGGCTACCCACCAGTGGGAAGGGTTGACCTATCACCTGTCGGAGGACAGCGCGCCGGCCGCCTGGCTGGACGGCGCGCCCAACCGCCTGCACCTGGTGGCAGGCGTTGCCCAGTTGCCTGGCATCGACTTCTATTCGGTGTCGCCTGACTGGGTGCGGGTCAGCTATCCGGCGCTGGCCGACGCCGAGGGAGACGCGATCTACATCGAGGGAACCGCGGCCGGCGCCAACCAGGTGCAGATCAGCGGCTGGAGCACGCCGGAGGTGCAGGTCTACGAGCTGCGCGACCCTGACCGGCCGGTGCGCATTCTGACCACCGCGGCCGAGCCGGCCGGCGGCGGCTACAGCGTCAGCTTCTGGGACGCGGCGCTGCCGGGGCCGACCTATGCGCTGAGCACCCGCGCTGCGCTGCGCACACCGCTGGCCATCGAGCCGGACACGCCGTCGAGCTGGGGCACGCCCGACCATGAAGCCGACTACATCGCCATCGTCCACCCCTCGCTGCAAAGCGCCATCGACCCGTTGCTGGCCCACCGCGCGGCCGAGGGGCTGCGCATTGCCAAGGTGGACGTGCAGGACATCTACGACGAGTTCAGCTACGGCCGCCGCGACCCCGAGGCCATCCGCAGCTTCCTCAGCTACGCCTACCACCACTGGAACACCTTCGCGACCCAGGCCCCAGCCCCCAGCCCCCAGTCCCTGGTCCCTCCCCCCCAATACGTCCTGCTGGTCGGCGATGGCCACTATGACTTCACCGGCGTCAGCGGTGTGACGCTGCCCAACCTGATCCCCCCTTACCTGGCCCACGTGGATCCCTGGATGGGAGAGACGCTGGCCGACAACCGCTATGTCACCGTGGACGGCCCCGACGATATCCTGCCTGACATGGCCATCGGACGCATCCCGGCCAACACGCCGGCCGACGTGGCCGCGGTGGCGGACAAGGTCATCGCCTACGAGGCGGCCGCGCCAGCCGGCGCGTGGCAGGAGCGCGTTGTCTTCGTCGCCGACAGCAACCTGGACCCAGCCGGCAACTTCCACGCCATGTCCGACGACGTGCGGCTGAACTGGCTGCCGGCCGGCTACGACGATCGCACCATCTACTACAACCGCGACTATTTCAGTGGGCCGGCGATGAATGCAGCGGTTATAGACGCGTTCAACCAGGGTGCGCTGCTGCTGCAATGGAACGGCCATAGCTCCCGGTTCCGCTGGGGCGCATACACGGCGCTCAACTACACCGACCCACCGCTGTTCGACGCCAACGATCGCTGGCCGGCCACCATCCACTATACCTGCTTCTCCGGCTATTTCGGCAACCTGGCCTTCAACCGCCAGGCGCTGGGCGAGGTGCTGCTGCTAACCCCGCAGCGGGGCGCGATCGCTGACATGTCGCCCAGCGGCCAGCACGTGGGCTGGACGCTGCTGCAGGTCAATCAAGGGCTGGCTCAGGCGCTCTTCCAAGAGCGGGTCGAGCGCATGGGGCCGGCCATCGACGCGGCCAAGCTGTACTACTACAGCCAAACCGGCGGCTTTCTGGATGTGATCGACACCATGATCCACTTCGGCGATCCCGCCCTCAAGATGCGGCTGCCCGGCCCGCAGTTGGCTGGCTCTACCCTGGCCGTCAGCCGCGCCTGGGCCCCGCCGGGCGTGCCCATCACGGTCACCGCCACGCTGACCAGCACGGCCGCGGTCAGCGCCACCGCTCAGCTCACCCTGCCCCTGCCGGCCGGGCTGGGCGAGCCAACCAACCTGGGCGCCAGCTCCGCCGGCGCGCTGTACGACCCGATCAGCCGGCAGATCACCTGGAGCGGCGCCGTTGCGGCCGGCGCGGCCGAGTGGGTCGCCTTCCGCAGCGCGCTGCTGCCTGAGGCGGCTGCCTGCGCCCAGGCCACCGTGGCCGGCCAGGCGAGGGATGGGCTGGCCGCGCTGACCCCGCTGGCCGCGGCAGTGCAGGCTGTCACGCCCGACGTGGACTGCGACGGCGACGTGGATATCGCGGATATCCAACTGGTGACGGCGCACTGGGGCGCGGCCCAGGGCGATCCTGCCTACCACCCGCGCTACGATCTGGACGGCGACGACGCGATCGATACGCTGGACGTCGTCCGCGCAGCGATCCAGTGGCAGTAGCCTCTGGACAACGACGACTTCGCCCGACACCCGGCGTCTGGGCGAGGTTCTGGCGGATGAGGACAAGTTCCCAGGGAGCGCCGGGAGCCCAAGCCTTTGAGAGAGGAGATCACCATGACACCGACTGTTCACACCCACTGGTATCGTATCGTCCTGGCCGCGCTGCTGATCGCGCTGCTGGCGACGCCGTTGAGCGCGGCGCTGGCTGGCCCGGAGCAGCCTGGCGCGCAGCAGGCCATCCCGCTGCCCCCCGGCGCAAACGTGGCCGTTGAACTGGAGCGACCCGCGGCCGCCAAGAGCGAGCTCCGGCTGGAATCGGCCCTGGCGCAGATCGCGGCCGCCTACCAGACCAACGATCTGGCCACACTGGCCACCTTCGGCGGCCAGCGCCATGTGGACCTGGCTCAGGGGACCGCGCGGGTCATCCTGGAGATGGACGTCGACCCGCAGGCCCACCCGGCGGGCGGGCCGACCTACGAGCAGGTGGCGTTGCCCAATGGGCAGATGGCCACCATCGAGCACGCGCCGGCCATCGCCATCCGTCCAGACCTGGCGGCCGCGATTGCAGCCACCGGCGCCAGCTACGAGACCGCCTACGAGAGCTGGGTGCAGGTGCTGGCGCCCTTCGGCAGCCTGGAGGCGCTGAGCAAGATCGAAGGGGTGCGCTACGTGCGCCTCCCTTTCCCGGCGCAGCAGGACGCGCTGCCAGCCCAGAGCGCCGCGCCCGACCAGGCGCCGCAGGTCGGCGCGCAGACCACCCAGGGTGTCAGCCTGACTAACATCGACGACTGGCACAGCGCGGGCTGGGACGGCACGGGGATCAGTTTGGCGGTGTTCGACTTCGGCTTCACCAACTGGACGGAGCGCAAGACCAGTGGCGACCTGCCGTCAGGAACCGTACCGAAGGATTTCAGCGCGGGCTTTGACTTCACTGCCAACAGCAACCAGGGGACTGCGGGCTACACTCACGGCACAGCCTGCGCCGAGATCGCCTACGACATGGCGCCGAACGCGACGGTCTATCTGTACGCCTTCAACACCGAAGTCGAGTTTGGCAACGCGGTCAATGACTATCGCACCACTGTCAGCGGCAACCGGGTTGCCTCGATGTCCATCAGCTGGGTCAACGCCGGGCCGTACGACGGGACAGGTTCCATCAACACCATCGTCAACAACGCGCAGAGCTCGGGCATCTTCTGGGCCAATTCGGCCGGCAACCAGCAGCGCTCGCATCACTCCTGGACGTCAGCGCAGATTAGCAGCACTGACGCCGTGGCCTTCGGCACAGGGAATATCCAGGGCATTGGCCGTATTCCGGGCTCTCTATGGAACATTTCCAGCGGCACCACCTTGAGAATCTTTCTGGAATGGAACGACTGGAACGCCACCCGCACCGGCAACCTGAATCACATCGACTACAATGTGGAGTTGTATCGCTGGACAGGGAGTGTTTGGAGCTTTATTGCGGGGTCTTATGAGAATCAGTGCAGCTCATCGGTGGTTCCCACTGAAGCCATCGCTTACACTGTGCCAGCTGGTGGGCCTTATGGCTACGGGATCGCCATCTGGCGCGATCAGGGTGGCGGCAGTTGCCCCAACAACTTCGGCCACTGGATGCAGCTCCATACCTTCAACAGCTTCTGGACGTCCGGCACCGGAGCAAACTATGCCTTCTGGTACAACAACACCTGCAACAGCATCACCATTCCCGCCGACGGCGACAGCGCCGTGGCCGTCGGCGCGACCTTCTGGGGCGAGGATAGCAACGCTACCTACACCTACGGCCTGGAAACCTTCTCCAGCCTGGGGCCGCGCAACGCCAGCGGCGGCGGCAATCCCGGCGCCGCGGTCAACAAGCCCGACGTGGTCGCGCCGGACGGGGTGAGCACCGTCACCTACGGCGCCAGCAACAACCAGGCGTATCGCATCGCGACGTCCACGGGTTTCTTTGGCACCTCCGCCTCGGCGCCGCATGTGGCCGGCATGGCCGCGGCCATCTGGGAGATCGACCCCTCCGCGCCTATGAGCACCGTGCGCGCCTACATCCAGAGCCAGGCGCTCTATAAGGCCGACGGCGGAACGTGCGGCGGCAGCATGGCGCAGAACAACCGCTTCGGCTGGGGCCGCATCAACCTGAGCACCCCCACCGCCATCACCCTGGCCGAGTTCTATGCCCAGCAGGTGGCAGATCACGTGCAGGTGAGCTGGGAGACGGTCAGCGAGATCGACAACCGCGGCTTCAACCTCTATCGCGGCGCCGATCCGGCCGGGCCGGACCGCCAGCTCAACACTGAACTGATCCCGTCGCAGGGACAGGGCAGCCCCAGCGGCTTCTCCTACACCTGGGACGACCACGCCGACCTGGAGCCGAACACGATCTACTTCTACTGGCTGGAGGATGTCAGCATCGGTGGGTCCACCACCATGCACGGGCCGGTGAGCGTGATCTACATGGCGCCGACCGCGGTGACGGTCAGCGGCGTGCAGGCCGCGCCGGTCGCGCCGGCTGCGCTGCCGCTGGTTGGCGCGCTGCTGGCGCTGCTGACGCCGCTGGCCGCGGTGGGGCTGCGGCGGAGAACCGCGGATTAGCAGAAGACGCGGATCGGAGCGAGGCGCGGATCCGCGGATTAGCAGAGGACGCGGATCGGAGCGAGGCGCGGATCCGCTGAGAGCGTGAAGCGTTCTTGGCCATGAAACCAAGCCCCGGAAAAGAGCTTTTCCGGGGCTTGTGCATTGTCGTGCCGTGGGTACAATGGCGTGTAGTTTTGTTCAGCCATTGGCAAGCATGGCGATAATCTCAACCTGACACACTGGCCGGGGGTAAGCCGGCCCGTCCCGAGGAACACTATGATCACAAAATCGAACAATCTGATCCGGTTGGCGCGCCACGCGCTTTTGATCCTGGCGTTGGCGCTGCTGGCGCCGCTGGCCAGCGCGGCCGCGCCGGCCAACGATAATGCCAGCAATAGCGCTTACGACAGCGGCTGGGCCAACGGGTCCAATGGCGGCACGGGCATGGGCGGGTGGACATTGAGCACCAGCGGCGCGGCTGGGCACTTCATTGGAAACTCGGGCTGTGATATCGCCATCGACAGCGATTGCTGGGGGATGTACGCAAACTCGGGCGGGTTGGCAGATGCTGTACGCACCTTCAACAGCGCCATGAACGTCGGCGAGGTGTTCACCATCTACATGGACAACGGCAGCATCCAGACGGGCGGCTCGGTGGGGTTCGGTCTGCGCAACTCCAGCAGCCAAAACGTCCTGGAGTTCTACTTCTCCGGCGGAGCAAGCAACTACACCGTAGCCGATGGCACAGGGACTGGCAGCACGGGGTTGGCGTATACTGACCAAGGGCTGGAAACGGTGTTTACATTTACCAGCCCGACTTTTTATCACATGCAGGCAACGCGCCTGACCGACAGCGCCAGCGTGCGGATGTATCGCAAGCTGGGCCAAACGGACAAGACCGTTGCGAATCTGAGATTGTTCAACTTCGAGGCTGGCAGCGGCGATGCCCATAACCTGTATTTCAACAGCATCGCTGTGAGCCAGCCTACGGCGCCATCAGGCCTCGTCGTCAACGAGATCGACTACGACAACCCGGGAACCGATGATGCCGAGTTCATCGAGATCAAGAACACCAGCGGCGCCAGCATCAACCTGGACGACTACGATCTGCTGCTGATCAACGGCGTCAGCAGCGGCACGGACTTCTATCGCGTCATCGACTTGCCGAGCGTGAGTCTGGCCGCAGGGGACTACTACGTGGTCTGCGGGCAGAGCGCCAACGTGCCCAACTGCGACCATGATGTTACGCCAGACACTGAACTGATCCAAAACGGCGAACCCGACGCAGTGGCGTTGGCCCACAAGGGGGTCATCGTCGATACGGTCAGCTATGGCGGCTCTAGCGCCAGCCCGTTTACCGAAAACACGGGCGTGTCCACCAGCAAGAATGACCACGGCGACAACGCTTTTGTTGGCCTCTCGCGCATTGTCGATGGCGTGGACAGCAACCACAACGACAACGACTTTCAGCGGGTGTGCATCACGCCGGGCCTGGCCAACGTGAACAGCACGGCATGCGCCAATGCCTATGTGGCAACCGGGGGTTCAGACAGCGCCAACAACTGCGCCAGCAGCACAGCGCCTTGCCTGACCGTGGCCAGGGGTGTCGGGCGCGCAGGCAAGAACGACACCATCAATGTCGCCGGCGGCGCCTATGCCGAACAGGTGAGCCTGGACGATGGTGCGCTGCTGCACTGGTCAGGCGGGGGCGGCGGCAATGACTGGCAGTTTCAATCCCTCACCATCAAGACCACGTCGAACAGCGGCGCCGTAACTGCGCCGCCGGGAACGCTGACGCTGGCCGGCACGGGCAGCATCAAGCCCAGCCTGACCAACAACGGCACGTTCACCCACAACGGCGGCACGGTGGCTTTCGTGGGCCAGAGCAACAACAACGCCGTGGTTGCCGGCAACAACGCCACCACCTTCTACAACGTCAGCATCTCGGCCAACTCCGGCGTCTTCGGCGTGGACATGTACAACGGCACGGTCAGCGCCACCATCAACGGCACGCTGACCATCAACAGCGGCGGCTTCGTGGCCCATGCCGAGAACGGCGGCTCAAATATCGCCACCGATGGCTCGCCCCTCTACGGCAACGGCTCGACGCTGCGCTACAACACCGGTAATTCGGAGAATGACGACTTCGACGCCTTCGCCGAGTGGGCTGCCGGGCAGACCAGCACAGCGCGCGGCGTGCCGGACAACGTGCTGCTGGCCAACAACACCTGGGTGGGCATGCGCCAGAACGCCGGCGTGCGCGAGATGCGCGGCAATCTGACCATCGACGCCGGCAGCGGGCTGGACCTGGGCGTGTCCGGATCGTCGACCACCAAGGCTAACGGCGTGGTCACCAACAATGGCACGATCAAGCAGACGGCCACGGTCAACGCCAGCAGCTTCCACTTCGCCAACATCAAGGATACCAGCAGCAGCGACAAGTACTACGGTGTCCTGATCAACACCGCAGGCAACATGGGACAGACCACAGTTTGGGTGGACGGCAACCAGAACTGCCCGAACCTGGGCGCGGGGGTGAGCCAGGTCAAGCGCTGCTACAGGGTCACGCCGGGCAGCGCGCAGTCGGCGACCGCGACCTTCTACTATCGCTACAACGAGCTGAACGGCCAGACGCCGTCCACGCTGAAGCTGTGGAAGTATCAGGGCAGCGGCGTTTCCTGGGCCGAGCCGACCAACTCCGGCTACGTGCGCAGCGCCTGCAACAGCGGCGACAACAACTGCTCCGTCGAGGTGAGCGGCGTGACCTTGGGCTCAACCTATCTGCTGGCCAGCCTCAACCCCACCGCCATCACCCTGGCCGAGTTTTCTGCGCAGCAGGTGGGCGACCACGTGCGGGTGAGCTGGGAGACGGTCAGCGAGATCGACAACCGCGGCTTCAACCTCTACCGCGGGACGTCGCCGGCCGGCTGGGATCGCCAGCTCAACAGCGCGCTGATCCCCTCGCAGGGCCAGGGCAGCCCCAGCGGCTTCACCTACACCTGGGACGATCACGCCGACCTGGTTGTCGGGACGACCTACTACTACTGGCTGGAGGACCTGGACCTGAGCGGCGCGCTGACGATGCACGGGCCGGTCAGCGTGGACTTCTCCGTGCCGACGGCGGTGACGCTGAGCGGCGTGAGCGCCAGTCCGGGTCTCGATACGCTGCGCTACTCGACCCACGCGGCCGGCGCGGCCGCGCTGCCCTGGCTGTGGGTGGTGGCTGCGGCGACCGGCGCGGCGCTGGGGGTGAGACGCATGCGGCGCTGAGCCGCGCAGATGAACAGCAGGCGCAGATCGGAGGGTGTGTCCGATCTGCGCCTGCCCGTTGACCTGCACGTCTTCTGTCCTGGCAGGGACGCTTGGCGTTTCTCAGCGTTCGCTGGTACAATGAACTTACTGTGCGAAGAGTTTGTGATGGCGTTAGCCCACTGCCGAAACGAGGTACCGTTATGAGCGCAAAGATGTTCGGCCGTTATGTAGTTTCTGATCCAGAGATCTGTCATGGCAAACCGACGTTCCGTGGCACGCGCGTCATGGTGGCGCACGTGCTGGAACAGGTTGCCGAGGGGATGGACTGGGAAAGTATTGTGGCTGAGTGGCGCGGCAGCGTCAGCCAGGAAGCCATTGCCGAGGCCGTGCGTCTGGCTGGGCGAGCGTTTCTCGATCACGCGCCAGAGTACATGGCCCCAGAGTACGTTTTGACGCCGGTAGCTGCGTGAACATCCTCGACGAAAACATCCCGGAAAACCAGCGGCAACTGCTGCGTAGCTGGCGCGTACCCATGCGCCAGATCGGATATGATGTCGGGCGGCAGGGCTTGAAAGACAGCGAGATCATCCCCCTACTGCTCCAATTGCGCCGGGCGACCTTCTTTTCGCTGGACTCCGATTTCTACAAGCGTGATCTGTGTCATGGCAAGTACTGCCTGGTATGCATGGACGTCAGGAAACAAGATGCGGCGATCTTCGTGCGTCGTTTTCTGCAGCATCCGCAGTTCGATACCGCTGCGAAGCGGATGGGAACAGTGGCACGTGTTTCTCCGCATGGCTTGACCGTGTGGCGCAGCAAAGCTGCCCATGAGACGCAAGTGGACTGGGTGAGACTGCATTAGACCTGTCGACTTCGTCTATCGCGGCGTGAATCTCGAAGAGGAGAAGCGTATGCGAAACATCATCAGTGTGGAAAGGATTGGCATGGAGCCAGGTTTCGGCAAGGCCAGTAGGGCCAGGCCGATCTGGTGTTCCGGCGGTTGAGCGCGCGTTTCAAGGCTGTACCGCCGTATCTGGCCGAACGGGTGCGCAGCGTGCCCAGCGAACAGATGCCCGGTCTGCTGGACGTGGCGCTGACCGCTGTTTCGCTGGACGAAGTGGCGGCAGCCGTGGAGGGGATGACGGCCGGCGTCGGCAATGGCAGCCGCGCCGTGGAGCCATGACAGCGCCGGCTGCCCGCTCAACGCGACGTTGATCCCGTCGCAGTCGCAGGGCAGCCCCAACGGCTTCGTCTACACCTGGGACGACTTTGCCGACCTGGTTCCCGGCACCACCTACTACTACTGGGTCGAGGATGTGGACGTCAACGGCGCGGCCACGCGGCATGGGCCGGTGAGCGTCGACTACGTCGCGCCC
>JAJTXO010000670.1 GCA_021463315.1 Caldilineales bacterium
CGCCGCCGCCTGCGCGTGCCGATCCTGATGTATCATTACCTGGCCGATCCGCCGCCAGGCGCCGACCGCTATCGCCGTGACCTGTCAGTGTCGCCGGCCCTCTTCGAGCAGCACCTGGCCTACCTGGCTGAGCAGGGCTATCAGTCCATCACCCTGGTCGATCTGCTCTATCACCTGGTGCAGGGGACGCCGCTGCCCGAGAAGCCGGTGATCCTGACCTTCGACGACGGCTATCGCGACGTGTACGAGAACGCCTTGCCGCTCTTGCAGCGCTTTGGCTTCACGGCCACCGTTTTCGTGCTCATCGAGGTGACCAACCAGGGCGAGGCTGACTACCTGACCTGGGAGCAGATGCGGGAGATGGCCGCGGCCGGCATGGATATCGAATGCCACGCCCGCGTCCACGAATATCTGCCGGAGAACGACGACGACCGGCTGATCTGGCAGGTGCTGGGCTGCCGCGAGGCCATCGAGAGCGCGATCGGCCAGCGCCCGCGCTTCGTGGCCTATCCGTCGGGCCATTTCGACGACCGCGTGATCGCCTTTTTCGCCTCAGACAACTTCTGGGGTGGCGTCACCACCCAGCAAGGCAGCCTGCACAGCTCCGATGCCCTCTTCCAGCTCAAGCGCCTGCGCGTGCGCGGCACCACGACGGTGGCAGATCTGGCGGAGCTGCTGGCGTTCCAAGAGTAAGCTCCGACTGGGCGGACCTTCTGACCATGGCCTACGATTTCTGGACCACCGCCGCGATAGCCGATGAGCTGCGACGCACCGTTGTACCGGGCCGCGTGCAGCAGGTGCTGCAAGTGGACGCGGCCAGCCTGGCGCTGGAGGTGTACGCCGGCCGGGAGCGTCGTTACCTGCTGCTATCGGCCGACCCCCAGACGCCGCGCGTCCATCTGCTGCGCGACAAGCCGCGGCGCGGGGTGGACATCCCCTCGACGCTGTTGCAACTGCTGCGCAAATATGTGCGCGGCGCGGCGCTGACCGCGGTCCGCCAGCCCCCCTGGGAGCGCGTGTTGTGGCTGGACTTTCAGCACCCTGAGTTCGGCCAGACGTCGATTGTCGTGGAGTTGATCGGGAAATGGGCGAATCTGATGATGGTGCGTCCCCCCTCACCCCCAGCCCCTCTCCCCCCAGGGGGCGAGGGGAGCCGGATGAGCGCGCACGCTCCCTCTCCCTCGGAGGGAGAGGGCTGGGGTGAGGGTGCCTACCGCATCCTTCAGTGCATTCATCGCCGCGGCGCGGCGCTGCCGGGGCAATTCTATCAGCGACCGCCGGCACAGGTTGGCGTAGCGCCCGATGCCTTCGATCTGACCCAAGCGCGCCGGCTGTTGCAGGCGGAGGCGCCCAACGCGCTGGTGTGGCGCGTGCTGGTGCGCGGACTGTTGGGGCTCAGCCCGCTGGCCGCGCGCGAGATGGTGCAGCGTGCGCTGGGCAATGCGCAGGTGCAGGTGGGGCAGACAGAGGATGTGACCCCGCTGGTCGAGACGGTGGCCGCCTGGGTGGAGATGCTGCGCGCGGGCCGGTGGACGCCCTGTCTGGTCCGCGATGCAGCCGGCGCGCCGATCGCCTTTGCCCCCTACCAGCTCACCCAGCACGGCGACGCCCAACTCGAAACGCTGGCCAGCATCAGCCTGGCCGCCGAGCAGTTCTACGGCGAAAAGACGCAATCGGCTGGCGACGGCTACGCGGCCGCGCGGCGCCAGGTGGAGGCCAGTATCCAACGGGCGGTGCGCGAGCTGGAGAAGCGCCAGGCCGCGATTGAACGCCAACTGCGACCGGCCACGGAGATCGAACGGCTGCGGGCCAGCGGCGAATGGATCCTGGCCCTGGCCACGCAGATCCGTCCGCGCCAGGCCGAGCTGGCCCTGCCTGAAGGGGTCGAGCTGCCCCCCATCCGGCTGGATCCGGCGCTGTCGCCGGCCAGCAACGCCGCGGCTTATTTCAAGCACTATCGCAAGGCCCAGCGCGCGGCCAAGATGGGAGCGCCGCGGCTGGAGGCGCTGGCGGCTGAGCTGAGCTACCTGGAGCAGTTGGGCGCGGATCTGGCGCTGGCTGCCGACCGCAACGAGATCGACGCGGTGCGGGCGGCGCTGGCCGAGGCAGGGTATGCGCGGCAGCGGAAACTGGCTCGGTCAGAGACCGGCCAGAGCAAGGCGCAGGTGCAGGGCCCGCGGCGCAGCACCAGCCAGGAGGGCTACACGATCCTGGTGGGGCGCAACAGCCGGCAGAACGAGCAGATCACCTTCGATCTGGCCGGGCCCAACGATCTGTGGCTGCACGCGCGCGGCTGGCCTGGCTCACACGTGGTGATCCGCAGCGGCGGCCAACCGGTCAGCGAGGAAACGATTGCGCTGGCCGCCGGTCTGGCCGCGTTCTACTCCAAGGCGCAGCGCGAGGCGTGGGTAGATGTGATCGTGGTGGAAAAGCGGCGCGTGCGCCGCCCGCCGGGCCGGCGTCATCCTGGCATGGCGCTGGTGGAGGGGGAGCGGGTGGTGCGGGTGCGGCCCAAGGAGGCTGCAAGCTAAAACACTCCCCACTCCCCAGCCCTCCAACCTGGCGCAGCCAGAACCAACAAGGGATTTGCCGCAAAGAGCGCACAGAACACAAAGGAGCTTCAGCCTTTCTGTGCGCTCTCTGCGTTCTGTGTGGCTGATCTTCTGGCTAACAGTGCTAAACACCCACCAGGGATTTGCCGCAAAGAGCGCACAGAACACAAAGGAGCTTCAGCCTTTCTGTGCGCTCTCTGCATTCTGTGTGGCTGATCTTCTGGCTAAAAGTGCTAAACACCCACCAGGGATTTGCCACAAAGAGCGCACAGAACACAAAGGAGCTTCAGCCTTTCTGTGCGC
>JAJTXO010000671.1 GCA_021463315.1 Caldilineales bacterium
GTCTTGTGGACTGTGAGCCCGTTTTGAACAAATCTGCGAAGACTTCTGAAGTCTCGACCCCGGCTTTTTGAGATGGTACAGATTATGTTCTCAACAACAGCCCGGCGGCGCCTTTCGGTCGTCGATGGTGATCACCAATTTCCTGCGCGCAACGTGGCTGTGGGAGCGGGTGCGCGTGCACGGCGGCGCTTACGGCGGCTTCTGCCAGTTCGACCGCCAGTCCGGCTTCTTCGGCTATGTTTCGTATCGTGACCCGAATCTGCTCGACACGCTGACCGTGTATGACAATGCCGGGCGCTTCCTGCGCGAGCTGGCGATTGACCGGGACGAAGTGGTCAAGAGCATCGTCGGCGCAGTCGGCAACCTCGATGCGTACCAGCTTCCCGACGCGAAGGGCTTCACCTCGCTGGCACGCTACCTGCTCGGCGAGACTGACGAGGAGCGCCAGCGCCAGCGCGACGAGGTGTTCAACACCACCCTCGATGACTTCGAGCGGTTCGGCGCGTTGCTGGACGAAGTGGCGAAGGTTGGGCAAGTAGTCGTGCTGGGCGGGCCGGAAGCAATCGCGCGGGCCAACGCTGAGCGCGGCGGGTTCCTGCATGTCACGAAGGTGCTCTAGTACTACAGCCGCAGATAGCTTGATAGAATAAAGGCTCACGTCAGAACAAGTGAATGAGAGCGAACAATGCCGGAAGTCGAGACCGTTGAAGGCTGGGCAGGGGAACTGAAGGTGTGGGGAAGCCGGATCGGGCAACGGTTTGAACGGTCAGAACCGCGTGAGCGCGCTCTGGCTTACCTGAAAGGGTTAATGAGCGATGTGCCACGGAAAAATGGCTGGCAGTTAGCCGAGCAGGCGGGAGAAGCCACCCCTGATGGGATGCAGCGGTTGTTGAGTACGGCGGTGTGGGATGTGGAAGGGGTGCGCGATGACGTGCGGACCTATGTGGTTGGGACGTTGGGGAGTCCCGATGGGGTGTTGGTGCTGGACGAAAGTGGCTTTTTGAAGAAAGGGACCCATTCGGTTGGGGTGAAACGGCAGTACAGCGGTACAGCGGGTCGGATCGAAAACTGCCAAATCGGGGTCTTTCTTGGGTATGCGAGTGACAAAGGACAGGCGCTGATTGACCGGGCGTTGTATCTCCCCCAGGAATGGGCAGGGGATGAAGAACGACGACGAGAAGCGAAGGTGCCGGAGACCGTCACCTTTGCCACCAAGCCGGAGTTAGGGCGACAGCTGTTAGCGCGGGCGTTTGCCGCCGAGATCCCGGCCCAGTGGGTCACCGGCGATAGTATTTATGGGGGAGATCGCCGCCTGCGTTTGTGGTTGGAAGAACAACAACGGTGGTTTGTACTAGGCATCGCTAAAGATGAACCACTGTGGAGCAGCTTCGACCAGCAGCGTGCCGATGAACGTGCCGCCGCTCTGCCTGAGGAGGTCTGGCTTCCCCTGAGTTGTGGCGCAGGCGCCAAAGGACCGCGCGTCTATGGCTGGGCGCTGCTCCCGCTGCCGCGCTGGGGACAATCCGATGCGGTGCTCCATGCCTTGCTGGTCCGGCGAAGCTTGAGCGACGGTGAACTTGCGTATTTTGTGGTTTTTGCTCCGGCTGGCACCGCCCTTCAGACCTTAGTCACCGTCGCGGGGATGCGCTGGACGATTGAGGAGTGTTTTGAGGTCGGCAAAAGCGAAACGGGCTTGGACGAGTATGAAGTGCGCCATTGGCCGGGCTGGTATCGCCATATCACGCTCTCGATGGTGGCCTTAGCCTTCCTGGCGGTGACCCGTTGTCAAGCGCTTCAGTTGGATAGCACAAAAAAACAAGGCGTCTCTGAATGATAATTTGTTGCCCTTGACCGTCTCGGAAATCCGGCGCTTAATCGGTCGGCTCGTTTGGAACGTGGCGCGCTCGATAGAGTTCATCTTGGCCTGGTCCGTCTGGCGACGACGACACCAGGCGCGTGCCAAACGTTGTCATTATCGTCGCCGTCAAGCTCTTTTACCATACTATCTGCGGCTGTAGTACTAGGTTCTGTTGACATTTGACGCAAGAGGCGGACAATAGCGCCTCATGAGACCAATGACCTTAACGGACGAACAATGGACAAAGATCCTCGAATTTCTCCGGACGTGTTCGCGGATCTATATCGGGCCGGAGGACGAGTGCCGTCGCTTTGTAGAAGGTGTGTTATGGATGTTGCGCAGTGGGGCGCAGTGGCGCTTGTTGCCAGTTGAGTATGGGAACTGGAACAGCATCTACAAACGTTTTGCGCGCTGGTGTGATCACGGCGTGTGGGAACAAATGATGGCCTATTTTGCCGATGACCCCGACCTGGAAAATGTGATGGTGGATGGGAGTATCGTGCGTGCCCATCCGTGTGCAGCGGGGGCGTCAAAAAAACGGTGGGCAAGACGCGCAAGCCTTGGGACGGAGTCGGGGCGGGTTTAGCACCAAAATCCATGCCAAAGTCGATGGGTTGGGTAATCCCTTGCACTTTATCTTGACGGGTGGCGAACGTCACGAGAGTACACAAGCCGAAGCGCTGCTGGGCGAACAGGTCGGGGATTACGTTTTGGCAGACCGTGCCTTTGATAGTGATGATTTCATTGCCTTTATCATTGACCACGGCGCGATCCCGGTCATCCCGTCGCGCAAGAATCGGAAGATACCGCGTGACTATGATGCTTGGCGCTACCGCGAACGGGCTTTGGTCGAGTGTTTTTTCAACAAGATCAAGCATTTTCGTCACATCTTCTCTCGCTTCGACAAGCTCGCCAGCCGTTTCCTTGGCTTTTTGCATTTGGCTGGCACCTTGATTTGGTTACGATGAAATGTCAACAGAACCTAGCA
>JAJTXO010000672.1 GCA_021463315.1 Caldilineales bacterium
GATTATGGGTTGCTCGGTGATACGTAACACGTAATGCGTAACACGTAACCCGGAATTGCGGGATGTTTTCCTGGATTGCGAGTCGTGTGCGAGCCGCAGTTTGACATACCTGAACACAAAGTACTCCATTCCGGGTTACGAGTTACGAGTTACGAGTTACGAGTTACTCGTTACGCCTCCTAACAAACATCCCATGTCCACACCCACAGAGCTCCATTCCGGGTTACGAGTTACGAGTTACACAAGCATTCCATATCCGCACCCACAGAGCTCCATTCCGGGTTACGAGTTACGAGTTACGAGTTACGAGACCTGTTACGCACCACGCTCGCACGACCATCAAAGGTAAACCTTATGGACCTGACACTACCTAAAGAGTATGACCTGCTGCGCCAGATGATCCGGGACGTGATGGAAAACGAATTCGGCCCGGTAGCTGAGGAGGCCGACGAGAAGGCCGAGGTGCCGATGGATGCCATCGCAGTGGCGGCCAAGGCTGGCCTGTTCGGCATTCCCTTCCCTCAGGAATATGGCGGCAGCGGCGCCGGCGAAACCGGCTACGTGATTCTGATGGAGGAGATCAGCCGCGTGGACAGCGCCATGGCCACGGTGGTCGGCGCCCACATCGGCATCGCCGCCATGGCGGTCTACGTGGATGGCTCGCACGCGCTGAAGCAAAAGTACCTGACGCCGCTGGCCCAGGGAACCAAGATCGGCGCCTTCTGCCTCACCGAGCCGGCCGCCGGCTCCGACGCAGCCGCCATCAAGACGCGCGCGGTGCGCTCCAACGGCAACTGGGTCATCAACGGCACCAAGATCTACATCAGCAACGGCCCCTTCGCCGATCTCTTCTCGGTGCTGGCCGTGACCGATCCCGCTCTCGGCGCGCGCGGCGGCGTGACCGCCTTCGTGGTCGAGAAAGAGATGGGCACCAAGATCGGCGTCATCGAGAAGAAGCTGGGCATCCGCGCCTCCTCCACCTCCGAGGTGATCTTCGACGAGGTCGAAGTGCCGGCCGCCAACATCATCGGCCAGGAAGGGCTGGGCTTCGTGACCTTCATGAAGACCCTGGACCTGGGCCGGGTGACCGTCGGCGCGGCCTCGCTGGGCGGCGCGCAGAAGGCGCTGGAGATGATCATCGACTACGCCCGCCTGGCCGAGAAGTTCGGCATGCCGCTGGCCCATCAGCAGCAGGTGCAGTTCATGATCGCCGATCTCTATTCCGATGTGGAGATGCTGCGCGGGCTGGTCTATCGCACCGCCTGGATGGTGGACAACCACCGTCCCTTCGCGCGCGAGGCCTACGTCTGCAAGCTGCGCGGCAGCGAGATCGCCAGCAAGGCCGTCAGCTACGCCATGGAGATCCACGGCGCGCTGGGGCTGAGCCGCGACTACCCGCTGGAGCGGAGCTTCCGCGACGCGCGCATCGCCGAGATCTTCGAGGGCACCAACGAGATCCAGCGCATCATCATCGCCCGCGACCTGCTCAAAGAAGTGGGCGTCCACATCGAGCCCTAGCAAGGAGGCATGCAGTGCGAATAGTCGTTTGCATCAAACAGATCTTCGACCCCGCGACCATCAAGATCAGCCGCAGCCAACAGGCCATCGACGATCGCGCGGCCAAGAAGATCATGAATCCGCCCGACCGCTGGGCGTTGGATGCTGCGCTGCGCTTCAAGGAAGCCGCCCCCTCCATCGAGGTGATCGCTATGTCGCTCGGCGAGCCGGAGGTGGAGGATGTGCTGCGCGAGGCGCTGGCCCTGGGCTGCGACCGCGCCATCCTGCTCAGCGATCCCTATATCATCAAGGCGCGCACCGCGGGCCTGGCGCAGATCATCGCCGCGGCCATCCGGCGTCTGCGCAATGTGCAACTGGTGATGACCGGGCACATGGCGCTGGACACCGGCAGCGGCACGCTGGGGCCGCGACTGGCCATCGAGCTGGGCGACTGGCCGGTGCTGCTGGGCGTAGACCAACTGCGCCTCGAAAACGGCCACGCCACCGGCCTGCAGTACGCTGATGAGCAGTATTACGACAGCAGCTACCCGCTGCCGGCCGTGGCCACCGTGCTGGAGACGCCGCAACACCCGCGCTATCCCCACGGCGCGGAGATCATCAACGCCTACCGCGCGCGCAACGTGGAGGTGTGGAGCAGCCTGGCGCTGGGCATCGACCCCACCGCGCTGCCTGCGCCCACCACCGGCCGCCAGTTGCGCCTGCCTCCCGTGCGCCAGTTGGGCTTCATCGTCGAGGGATCGCCCCAAGAGGCGGCCCAGACGCTGATCACCATGCTCCGCTCGCGGCGCGTCATCTAGCCCCCCAGGAGAAACGCTATGGATCTGTCATTTCTGGAACAACTGCTGGGCGCGACCGTCGAGGAGGAAGAGGGCTACCGCAACATCTGGGTGGTCGCCATCGCTTGGGAGCCGCACCTGCGCCCCTGCGACTTGCAGGTGATCGGCAAGGCGCGCAACCTGGCCGACAGCCTCGGCGCTTATGTCAATGTCTTGCTGGTCGGCGACAACGCCAGCGAGGATCTGGCCCGCGAGTTGATCGCCTACGGCGCGGATGCGGCCTTCTGGGGCGCAGGCTATCCTACTGGCCGCAGCCTGATGGACTTCTTCAACAAGCACAAGCCGGAGATTCTGCTCTTCGCCGACGCGGCCGGCGGCCGCAAGATGGCGCCGCGCCTGGCCCAGCGGTTGAAGTGCGCGCTGGTGACTCATGCCACCGATCTCTCCATCAACGCCGAGGAGCGCAGCCTGGTGGTGGCCACGCCGATCTACCACGGCGCGGCCTATCGGGTGGTGGAGTGCAAGGCCAATCCCCAGATCGCCACGGTGCAA
>JAJTXO010000673.1 GCA_021463315.1 Caldilineales bacterium
CGGTGTACTGCTTGAGGTAGTCGATGAAGTAGGGAACCTGGCGCTGCTGGAAGAACTCGGTGAGGATCACATGGTTGACCGCCATCCACAGCGCGGCGTCGGTGCCGGGGCGAACCGGGATCCACCAGTCGGAGTATTTAGAGACCTGGCTGAAGTCGGGCGCCACCGAGACGTATTTGGTGCCGTTGTGCCGCGCCTCGGAGATGAAATGCACGTCGGGGGTGCGCGTCATGCTCATGTTCGCGCCCATGGAGACGATGTACTTGCTGTTGTACCAGTCGGCCGACTCGCAGACGTCGGTCTGGTCGCCCCAGATCTCCGGGAAGGCGTTGGGCAGGTCCGCGTACCAGTCGTAGAAGCTCATGTTGACGCCGCCGAAGAGCTGCAGGAAGCGCGAGCCGCCGGCGTAGGAGAGATAGGACATGGCCGGGATGGGCGAGAAGCCGAAGATGCGGTCGGGGCCATAGCGCTTGGCGGTGTAGAGCATGGCCGCGGTGACGATCTCCGTCGCCTCGTCCCAGGTGGTGCGGCGGAAGCCGCCCTTGCCGCGCGCCTTCTGGATGCGCGTGCGCGTCGCCTCGTCCTCGACGATGGCGGCCCAGGCGTCCACCGGGCTTTTGCCGGCCTCGCGCAGCATGCGCCAGAAGTCCAGCAGCACGCCGCGCGCGTAGGGATACTTGACGCGGATCGGGCTGTAGACGTACCACGAGGCCGAGATGCCGCGCTGGCAGCCGCGCGGCTCATAGGGCGGCAGGCTGGCGTCCAGCAGCGGGTAGTCGGTCTGCTGCATCTCCCAGGTGATGATGCCATCCTTGACATACACCTGCCAGGAGCAGCCGCCGGTGCAGTTCACGCCGTGGGTGCTGCGGACGATGGTATCGTGCTGCCAGCGGTTGCGGTAGAACTCTTCCCACTTGCGCGATTTGGGGTTGATCAGATCCTGAATCCAGGCCATGGGTATCCTCCAAGGAGACTGGGTATCTCGATGTATCGAAGCTTAGCTCTTCGCGGTGGCGCGCTGGACCATGGGTCCGCGCACGCCGCGCAGCCGGTTGCGCCACACGATGCCCGCCACCAGAGCCATGCCAGCCGCCAGCGCGCCGGCCAGCGCGGCCAGCGTCCACAGGGTGGAGGGAGGCCGCTCCGCGACTGCGGTTGACCCAAAGAACGCCACCAGGTCGGCCCGCTCCTGGTCGGACATGGGCTGGTTGGCCCAGACGGCGTTCATGGTGGTGGTTGCTGGGCTGCCCAGGAACGCGCCCAGGCCAGCCTCGCCGCCGTAGCGATCGATCACCTGGGTCAGGTCAGCGCCCAGCGCGCCGCCGCCCAGCGCGCCCATGCCCGCCACGCTGTGGCAGCGCATGCAGGCTGGCCCGCCGTTCTCCAGCGGGGCCGCGCCCAGGAAGAGCGCCCGGCCGCGCTCGACGTTGCCGGCCGGCAGCGCCACCGCGACGGCTACCGGCGCCGACGCCGATCCGGCGTCAACGCTCTCAAGGTAGGCGACCAACGCGGCGACCTCGGCGTCGGTGAGCGCCAGGTTGGGCATGGGGACCTTGTTGAACTGTTCGAAGAGCTGGGTGGCCGTGGGGTCGCCCTCGGCCAACACCTTGTCCGGCTCCTTGATCCAGCGCGCCAGCCAGGCCTTGTCGCGGCGCGTGGTAACGCCGGCCAGGTCCGGCCCCACCAGGTTGCCGCCGCCCACGGTGTGACAGGCCGCGCACTTGGCGGCGAAGATCGCGTCGCCGGTGGGGGTCTCCTGGGCGCGCGCCAGCGCAGGGAGGAGGGCCAGCGCGCCGAGCAAGGCGCCAAGCGCCAACAGCCAGCGAGTCCAATCTGTTCGCAACGATCTGGTTCTGGGTTCCATGGTCAACTCGACTTCCTCTGAGATCGGGAGAGGAGCGCGGCTAGGGCGCACTCCACGGGTCGGTTGGGGGCAAATTCAGGATGGCGTCCACGAGGTCCGAGCTGCGGGCCGGCAGCGTATGGGTCGAGTAAATGCGGAAGGTGTTCTGGTCCAGGCCGGCGCTGATGACTGGCAAGGCGGGGAACTGGCGCAAGATGGCGGCGGTCAGGTGGGTCAGGCGAACCCCGTCGTCGCCCTCGTCGACCAGAAGAACGGCGTCAGGGCGCAGCTCCGGCAGTTGGGCCAGCAGGGTCTCCAGCGCGGGCTCCAGCGGCCCCAGCAGCTCTACATCGCCAACCTTGCGCAGAATCTCCTCCAGGCCTTCGCTGAACAGATGTTTCGAGCTAACCAGCATGACGCGCCGTTTTGTGGATTGCATAAGGGTGAACCGGTCGATGCGCTGGAATCTGTCCCGAATAGTGACGAGCGTTGCAAACAGTATACGCCCCTCCGGGGCAAAAAAGAATCCCTCGAAGGAGCTTCGAGGGATGAAAAAAGAGGGAGATTCCGCCTGCGCCAAGGCGCAAGAACTAGTTCCCGCGCGGCATGAATGCGATGCGCGCGCCGTCGTGGGATCGCCGCCGCGGCGACGCTTGGCATGGATGCGAAGGCGTGTCATCACCGGGATCGCCGGGGAATGAAGTTCCCCGGCGGTCGCCGCCGCGGCGACGCGCTGGCTTGGATGTGATGCGCGCGCCGCCGTGGGATCGCCGCCGCGACGACGCGCGGCATGGATGCGAAGGGGTGTCATCGCCGGGATCGCCGGGGAACACCTGCACTTGCGTCAGGTGCAAGTGTGAAGTTCCCCGGCTACAAAACAGCGCCCGTTGAATGTTGAAGGCATCGTAGAGGTCTTCGACGTCGACGACGGCCACGCGCAGCCCCTGCCGAGCGCGGTGATCGGCCAGGCGCTGCGCA
>JAJTXO010000674.1 GCA_021463315.1 Caldilineales bacterium
CTGGGGGCTGGGGGGTGGGGAGTGGGGGGTGGGGAGTGGGGAGTGGTAGATTGGCAATGACTCGCAGCGGAGGCAACACCAATCTACCAATCTACCACTCCACCAACCTACCAATCTACCACTCTACCAATCTACCAATCTACCACTCCACCAATCCACCTCGTCATCCCGGCCGCCCCACCGTCCGATAGCCCTTCAGCTCGACGAAGAGGTTGCCCGCCTCGTCCATCACCTGGGCATCGAAGGTGTCGCCGTTGTCTGCGGTCTGGACGATGCCGTAGAGGCGCCGTCCATCCGCTTCCTCAGGCTGGCGGTAGGCCGTCACCGAGGCGAAGCCCAGCGGGAAGGCCATGGCGTTATGGGTCTTGACGTGCCACAGGGCCGCGGCCTGGAAGCAGAGCTCCACCAGCCGCGGGGCCAGCAGCGATGCCACATCGGCCGGCGCGGTGTTGGGCGGCAGGCCGTGCGGCATCAGCGCCACACACTGCCCGCCCTGCACGCCAGCCCGCTCGATCACCTGATAGGCCGGGCCGTGGAAGAAGGTCTGATAGATCTCAGCGGCCGTGATGGGCAGCTCTGCCTCGGCCGGCGGACCGAACGCCACCGTGGGTCGAGTAGCCGTCTGCGGCGTATCGAGACCCTCCGTGGCCCGCGTCAGCCGCACATCCGCGGCGAAGTGCTCCTTGACTTGCACCGGCAGGCCCTCCTTGGCCGGCTTGGTCACGGAACGCAGCACCGCGTGGGCGATCAGGTCGCCGTTGGCCGCGGGAGCGATGGTGGCGCTCAGATAGAGGCTGCGCGGCTCCATGCGGAAGAACTTGAACGCGCCCATCATCTGCTCGTTCTCGACTGCGGCCACGCGGTAGCCGGGGGCCAGCACCGTAGCCAGCTCAGCCAGCGCCTCGGTGGCCATCACGCCCGGCAGCCAGGGGGTGCCTGCGTCCGGCGCATGGTCGAAGAGGAAGGGCTGCTCGTGGGGATCCAGCCGCGTCTCCACCTCGATGCCGCCGTAGAGCTTGGTCGCCTTGACCTCGCCCACCATCAGCAGGCGGGGCTGGCGCTGGGCCAGGGCCGCGTTGATCTTGGCCAGGTCCACACCGCCGGTCGGGTCCTTCTCCTCCATCCAGGCGCCCAGCCGGCCAGCCACCACGATCTCGCCCTTAGTGCCGCCGTAGGTCAGCTCGCGGCGGATGGTGGGCACGCCGGCCTCGGCCGGCAGCATGTCGATGCCCAGCGCGGCCATGATCGCGGGCACCGAGCCGCGCGAGGCCATGCCGATCTGGCCCCAGGCCGTCCAGTCGATGGCGATGCCGCGCGTCTCGGGCCGCCACGCCCGCATGCTGCTGCTGATCTTGCACAGCAGGTCGTTGGCCGAGGAGTAGTCGCTCTGGCCGTTGTTGCCGAAGCGCCCCGCCACCGAGCTGAAGCTGACCGTGGCGCCGATGGGCAGCCCCTTGGCTGCCTTCATCAGATTGAAGAAGCCGTCGGCCTTCACATCGAAGACCAGGGCGAACTGATGCGGCTCCTTGTTGGGCAGGGTGCGGTCGATCAGCAGCCCGCCGGCGTGCAGCAGCACGTCGATCTTGCCGTAGCGCATGCGGATGTCCTCGACCACCGCGGCCACCTTGTCGCCGTCGCGCAGGTCCAGGCTGAAGTAGTGCGCCACGCCGCCGGCCGCCTCCACCGATTCGATGGCCCGCAGGCCAGCCTCGCCGCGCTCGATGCCCATGATCTTGTCGTCGATCTGCTTGGGCGTCACCTTCTCGCCGCTGGCCCGCGCCTCGGCGATCAGCGCCTGCTTGAGCACCTCGCGGCCCTCGCGGAAGAGCTTGACATGCTTGTCGTCCCGCGCCGGCGCCTGCGCCAGATCCAACAGGTAGAAGATGCCGCCGCCGCTGTGGACGGCCAGATCGGTGGTGATAGCGCTGGTGATGCCGCCGGCCGCGCCGGTGACCACGAAGACCGTCTCCTTGCCCAGCGCCATGCCGGGCTGGCCATCGCGCGCCGGCTTTTCCACCAGGGTGACGGTGTAGCGCAGGCCGTCCTTGTAGCCGACCTCGACGATGCCGGGGTCGACCAGGGTCTCGGCCAGCAGCGCATCGGCCGGCTCGGCCGTCTTGCGGCTGGCGCCGAAGTCCACCACCTTGACGGTGATGCCCTTGCAGGCGTCCTCGGCCCGCAGCGCCTGCTCCATGTGGTAGGCCTTGGTGAAGCCGCTGACTGCGCCGCCCAGCGGGGCGGTGGCGCCGCCGCTGCCGTAGCCGTGCAGCCCGCCCAGCCGCGTGGCCGACACCAGGAAGGTGTTGGGGCCAGCCACCGCGTCGTAGAGCGTGCGCATGGCGGTGTAGAGGTTCTTGACGCGCACCCGGTTGGCCTCGCGCCACTCCTCCAGGCTCATCTCTTCGATGGCCGTCTCCACGTCCAGCGCGGGCAGCCAGTAGACGCCCTGGACCGGCCCGTCGGCCAGCCAGCCCTTGAGCTGCGCCTCCAGCGCGTCGGTGGCGATGCCCGGCTCCAGCGTCAGCGCGGCCGCGCCCAGCTTCTCCAGCCGGTTGACCAGCGCCTTGCCCACGCCGCCGCGGTCCAGCATCACCACCACGCGACTTTTCGCGCCCAAGGTGACGCCAGTCGGCTTGCACAGCTCGATGGCCGGCCGCAGGCTGGGCACAGGCACCCGCCGCGGCATCTTGTCCGCATCCTCCAGCGTGCCGATGGTCTTGACGGATGACAGGGTGACCGGGTGACTGGGTGACACGGTGACTGGGGAAGCCGGCGACGCTGCGACAGACTCCGCTGTCACCTGGTCACCTGGTCCCCTTG
>JAJTXO010000675.1 GCA_021463315.1 Caldilineales bacterium
TCACCATCGCGGCCACGGCGTAGAGCAGCATCATGCCGGAGAAGAGGATCGCATCGCCGATGCGGGTGGTGATGAAGGCCTTGAAGCCAGCCTTTTTGGGCGTGATGCGGTTCGGGTCGTCGTACTTGCGGGCGAACCAGAAGCTGATCAGCAGGTAGGAGCAGAGGCCCATGATCTCCCAGAAGACGAAGAGCAGCACCAGGTTATCGGCCAGCACCAGCCCCAACATGCCGCAGGCGAAGAGGGAGATGTAGGCGAAAAAGCGGCTGGCCAGCGGATCGACGTTCTCCGGGCCGGCCGGCCAGCCGCGGCCGCCGCCGTGGCCGCCCTCCGCGGCGACCTTCTTGCCGATGCCCATGTAGCCCCAGGAGTAGATGAAGATCATCAGACAGACGAAGGGCACCATGAAGAGCATGATGGCGGTCAGCGAGTCCACCCGGAAGCCGAGCTCCAGCACGCTGGCGCCGGTGGGGATCGAGATCAACGGCAGCTCGATGGGGTTCTCGTAGAAGTGGTGGTCGGTCCAGGCCTGGAAGAAGACCAGCCAGGAGATCACCCACGAGCCGGCGATGGCCGCAATGGCAATCAATCCGCTGAGCTGCTTGCTCTTGTTGGCGAACAAGGTGATCAGCGCAAATGCCAGCAGGGGAAAGAGGGGAATGAGATAGATCAGATTGTCCATTCAGCCACCTTCGGTGTCAAGCAAAAGTGTGCAGGGCACGGGCGGTGTTCGTTGCCGGGCAGTAGTCAGGGCCTGGCTGGCGGCTTGGGACGGCGCGCCAGCCGTGGATAGAGCGCCAGAGTCAGCGCAAAGCCGCCCACCAAGCCCAGCACAGCGGCGCCCAAAAATACCAGTTCATTGTCGTTGCCCAGCAGGCGGGTCAGCACGATCAGCACAGCGGCGCCGGCGATGCTGCCCAGCAGCAGGGATCGCTGCTCTTTGCGGGCGTAGCTGGCCTGTGCCAGTAGCTCCGGCACGTCGCGGAAGCCAGGGACGGCCCGCTCGATCTCCAGGTAGTAGCGATACGCTGCTGTGAAGCGTCCTTCCTGCATGGCCTCGGCCGCCAGGTCGTAGATCTGCGCCGCTTGCTCTTCGACAGTGCCTTCCAGGTACTTTACAGGCATACGTCAAATGATGAAGGATGAACGATGAATGATGAGTGCGGATTCCGGATGCAGCGTTCAGCATTCATCGTTCAGCGTTCCATTAGCCTTTCAGCAGGTCGAACTCTTCCAGAATGACCGTGTCGCGCGTGCGGTAGATCGCGATGAACAGGGCCAGGCCAACGGCGGCCTCGGCCGCGGCGATGGCCAGCACGAAGATCGCAAAGACCTGGCCGGTGACCTGCAGCGGCGTGATGTAACGGTTGAAGGCGATCAGGTTGATGTTGACGGCGTTCAGAAGCAGCTCAATCGCCATCAACACCGCGATGGCGTTGCGTCGGGCCAGCGCGCCGTACAGGCCGATGCTGAACAGCCCGGCGCCCACCAACAAAAACCAGCTCAGCGGGATGGTTAGCATGGTTTAGCGCTCCCGTGCGATCATGATCGCGCCCACCAGGGCCACCGACAACAGCACGGCGATCATCTGGAAGGGGATGACGTAAGCGGTGACAAAGGCCTCGCCCAGCAGCGGGATGGGATCAGGCACCACCGCCTGCTGGACCACCGGCCAATCGACCTGCAAGAGGATGAAGCCCAGCAGCACGAAGAGCAGCGCCGCCACCACCGCGGAGATGCCCGCCTGGAAGTTGTTCATCTTGACGCGGCCGATCATGATGCCGCGGCTCAGCATGATGGCAAAGACGATCAGCGTGGCAATCGCGCCGATGTAGATCATGATCTGAGCAATGGCCATATATTCCGCCTCCAGCAGCCAGTACAGACCGGCCACACCGGCGAATGCGCCGACAAGCCAGATCGCGGCGTGAAACAGGTTGCGGCTGACCACCACGCCCAAGCCACACAGCAGCGTGAAGGCTGCGATCGCCAGAAAGACAACGTGGAGAAAAGTGAATTCCATGCGAACTCCTCACCAGGAATGCACAGTCCGGCAGAGCTAGACCTGAGCCGTGGACTGGCCGGGCAGGGCGGCCTTGCGGCGTTCGATATCGCTGCGCAGCGAGCGGCCGATGATGCCCAGCGTGACCAGCAGCGCGGCGATGTTGGCAAGGCTGATGATCACGGCGTTGATGTTGCGATCAGGGGTGATGCGCGCGCCGATGGCGACGATCAGGACCACCACCAGCGTAGCCGGCACCAGCACCTTCCAGCAGAAGGCCATCATCTGATCGATGCGCAGGCGAGGGAAGGTGGCTCGCACCCACATCAGCGCCAGCAGCACCAGCAGGCTCTTGACGAAGAAATAGCCGATGCCCAGGATGGGGAACTGATCTACAAAGGGTCCTTGCCAGCCGCCCAGGAAGACGGTAGTGAAAATGCAGGCCAGCAGCAGGGTGTTGACGAAGAATTGCAGGTAGAACCAGGCGAACTTGAGGCCGCTGTACTCGATGTTGGGGCCGGCCACGATCTCGCTCTCGGCCTCCAGCAGATCGAAGGGGGCGCGCTCTCCCTCGGCCAGGGTGGCAATGAAGAAGATCAGCGCGGCAAAGGGCATCACCAGGATGTTCCAGCCCGGAATGAAGCCGAAGAGCAACTCCCCCTGCTGCATGGCCAGGTTGTTGGTGGCCATGGTGCCGGCCCAGATCACCGCGGCCAACAGCGAAAAGGCCAGCGGAATCTCGTAGCTCAGCAGTTGGGCGACGACGCGGAAGCCGCCCAGCAAGGCATATTTGTTGTTGGAGGCCCAGCCGGCC
>JAJTXO010000676.1 GCA_021463315.1 Caldilineales bacterium
CAGTTGCCTGGTGTGGCGCCGATTACTGCGGCTGCGGCGCGGTCATCTGGTGCGCCAGGATGATGGCGTCGGCCACCTCGCGCATCGATTTGCGGCTGTTCATGCTGATGCGCTGGATGTTGCGGAAGGCCTCCTGCTCGCTCATGCCGCGGTGATCCATCAGGATCCCCTTGGCGCGGTCGACCACCACGCGCGTCTCCAGCCGCTCTTCCAGGCGCGCGGCCTCCTGCGAGATCTCCTGGTATTCACTGAAGCGCGCCAGCACGACTTCGATGGCCGGCAGCAGGTTGGACTCGTCGAACGGCTTGATGACGTAGCCGGACACGCCAGCCGTCGCCGCCCGTTCGACCAGATCGCGCTGGCTGTAGGCGGAGAGCAGCAACACGGGAGCGATCCCTTCCTCGGTCAGGATGCGCGCGGCCTCGATGCCATCCATGTCGGGCATGCGGATATCCATGATCAACAGATCGGGCTTGAGCTCGCGGGTCAGGTGGACGGCGCTGCGGCCATCCCCCACATCGCCCACCACCAGGTAGCCCAGGTTGGTGAGCATCTCGCGCAGGTCTTGGCGAATGAGCGCCTCATCGTCGGCGATTATGATGCGTTTGCGTTCCACGGTGACTAACCTCCAGGCGGGACATTGTGTAAACCACCGCGAAGTATACGTCAGGTCGGCCCGGCTGGCAATTTCAGACGCCTACGATTCCGGCCGGCGGCTGGCGGCATCGGCCGGCGCGCGGGTCTCCTTGGGGAAGCGGATGACGACGCGCGTGCCAGGCTCGGCGCGCGCCATGGTGAACTGGCCCTTCAAGTCGCCCTCCACCAGGGTGCGCACGATGGTCAGCCCCAGGCTGCTGGAGAGCTCTCCCTCGGCCGCCTCGGCCAGGCCGACGCCGTCGTCGATCACCTCGATCACCACCTGGTCCCCCTCGTCGGTCAATTGCAGCAGCACATTGCCCTTGTCCAGGCCGGTAAACGCGTGCTCCAGACAGTTGAGCAGCAGCTCGTTGGTCACCAACGCGCAGGCGGTGGCCTGCTGGCTGGGCAGATGGATGACCGGGCCCTGCACGCGCAGCGCGATCTGTTTGTCGGGCGTCACCGCCGCGCGCTGCGTCTGGGTCACGATGCGCTGGCACACATCGCGGATGTTGATGGCCTGGTCGTCGTCGCGCGACAGAAACTCATGGATCACCGCCACGGCCAACACCCGGTTGACCGCCTCATTGAGCTGCAATTGAACCTCCGCGTTGTCGGCGCGGCGGCTCTGCATGCGCAGAATCGAGGCTACGGTCTGCAGGTTGTTCTTGACGCGATGGTGGACCTCCTTGATCATGGTCGCTTTGACGTCCAGCTCGATGGCCTTTTCCCGCTTCTCGGTATCGTCGTGCACCATGATGATGGCGCCGCGCGGGCTGATCTTGGGCCCGCCACGGCTGAAGGGCCAACGCGCACGCTCCGTGCTCCACAGGGGCACCACTTTGCGGGTCCAATAGCGGCTGCCCTCGGTCACCTCGTGCTCCTGGCAGTGCGACGTTTGCAGCGCCTCCCGCACCAACAGCTCATCCTTGGTGTTCAGGTCGCCGATATGCTCGCCGTGCAGGTCGGTCAGATAGCCCAGACGGCGGTAGAGGTTGTTGGCAATCCCGCTCAGATAACGAATGATGAGTTCCTGATCGACGTAGAGGATGCCGTCCCACTCGCCGAAGGGGCTGAGCGACTGGGCGTGAGCCAGCTCGCCGCACAACGCCATCTCCTGCAGCCAGCCCACCGCGGCGCGGAAGGAGGGATGCCGGCGTCGATGACGCTCCCAGGCGATCAGGTTGGTCTCGATTTGCAGCACAGCGACCGGCCGGCGGCCCACGGCGCAGACAGGCAGCACCTGTTCGACGATGGGGGTCCCTTCCTCCAGCAGATTACGGCGAAACTCGGCGACGCGCCGCCCGTCGCGCAGCCCGGCAGCCAGGCGGGGATGATCCTCCAGCGGCAGCAGCCTGCCCACCCACGAGCTGCGATAGAGCGATGCGATGGAGCGCGGCGGGGCCTGCGCAATGACCAGGGCCGCGTCGTCCTGCTGGACGAGCAGAGTCATGTCCGCGCGGCTGACGTCGGCCGCCAGCGCCATGCCCTTCTCCACCCTGTCCAGAAGCTGCAGCTCGTCGTCTGCGCAGTGTTCGCGCCAGTTGATCGGCTCGTTGTCGTCCATAGCGTGTAGGTGCGTCCAGCGCATCGCTGTCGGAGCAGCCGCGCATCCGACGGGCAACAAAAAGGGCCAATGGCGCTGTTGCCATCGGCCCGAGATACTACCGAGTCAAGTCAGCGACCCGTGCTTATTTGGTCGGGGCGAGAGGATTTGAACCTCCGACCTCTTGAACCCCATTCAAGCGCGCTACCAATCTGCGCCACGCCCCGAGACAATGGCGATTATAGCACGGCGCCGGGGAATGGGCAAATGTCAGCTTCATTATGACAGCGAATGGAACACCCGTTACAATCGCAGCAGGCGGTGTTTTTGCATGGCCTGCGGCTGAGGATGCCAGGCCATCATCGCGTCCGGCGAAGGAGGAAGTTCCATGGACCCCAACTGATCGAACGGCGCAAGAGACGCGGGGCGGCGTTAGCGCTGGCGGCGTTGGCTGGCCTGGCCCTGCTGCTGGCCTGGACGGCATCGGGCGCCGCCCCTGACCCAGCCGGGATCAGGTGGATGGTTGGCCAAGCCGACTGCCGACAAAGGCGCGCTGGCCGCGCACGAAATCCCGTGCAGGAAGCGCGGCGCGGCCGGCGAGCTGCACTTCCTCCAGCCTGACCCAGCCTTCGCC
>JAJTXO010000677.1 GCA_021463315.1 Caldilineales bacterium
TTGGGGAAGACTTCCGAAGTCTTATGGACTGTGAGCTCGTTTTGAACAAACCTGCGCAGACTTCGGAAGTCTCGACCCCGGTTTTTTGAGATGATACAAGTCACAGGCCAAACGTTGGTTGAGTAGCCCTGGGTTGCGCCGGTGCTGCGCCGCAGCGAAACCCTGAGACGTATCGAAACCAGCGTTTGGCCCCGTGTCAAGAGGAGCTTTCTATGCCCCGCGTCCTGGTCGACAACCAACCCTTCTTCTACCGGCTGAGCGCGAACGACCTGACCGGCCGGCGGCCGCCGCTGCTGTTGATCCACGGCGCGGGCGGCACCCACATGCACTGGCCGGCGAGCCTGCGCCGCCTGCCCGACTGGACCGTCTACGCGCTGGACCTGCCGGGGCATGGCAAATCGACCGGGCCGGGCCGCGCCAGCATTGCCGCGTACTGCGACGCGCTCTACGGCTTCCTTCAGGCGCTGGGATTGGCGCGTGTGGTGCTGGCAGGCCACTCCATGGGCGGCGCGATCGTGCAGGAGTTCGCGCTGCGCTATCCCGGCCGGCTGGCGGGCATCGTTCTGGTGGGCACGGGCGCGCGGCTGCGGGTGGCGCCGGCGATCCTGGAGGGCATTCGCAGCGATTTCCCGGCCACCGCGCGCACCATCGCCGATTGGGTGCATGACAAGAACGTGCCGGAACAGCTCAAGCGGATCTACGTGCAGCGCACGCTGGAAAACGATCCGCAGGTGATGTACGACGATTTCTACGCCTGCGACCACTTCGACCGCCGCGCCGAGGTGACCGGCATCGCCACGCCCGCGCTGATCGTCTGCGGTGTCAACGACGTGATGACCCCGCCCAAGTTCAGCGAGGCGCTGGCGCAGAGCCTGCCCAACGCCCGCCTGGCCCTGATTCCCGGCGCGGGCCACATGGTCGCGTTGGAGGCGCCCGACGCGGTGACCACAGCGGTAGCCGAGTTCCTGCGCGAGATCGCGTAGGCCGGCGCAATCACCCTGACACGCTTCATCTTTCACGTCTCACTCCGGAGTATCCCATGGCCGATTTCGATCGCTTCGCCCGCTTCTATGACCGGGATTACGAGTCTTTTCAGGATGACCTGGCGCTCTATCTGGGCTTTGCCGAGCGCACAGGCGGCCCGCTGATCGAGCTGGGCTGCGGCACTGGCCGGCTGACGCTGCCGTTGGCCCAGGCTGGCTACGACATCACCGGCGTGGACATGTCGCCGCGCATGTTGGAGGTGGCACAGGCCAAGGTGGACCAGGCTGATCTGGGCGATCAGGTGACTCTGCTGCTGGCCGACATGCGCGAGCTGCAGTTGCCGCCGCGCTATCGTCTGGCCTTCATCGCCATCAACTCCTTCATGCATCTGACCACGCTGGAGGATCAGTTGGCCGCGCTGCAAGCCTGGCGCCGGCTGCTGCTGCCGGGTGGGCTGCTGGTCATCGACGTGGACAGTCCCGATCCGCGCCACCTGCTGGAGGCGGACGGCCGGCTGGACCTGCACGGCCGCTGGTTCGATCCCGACACCGGCGCCACGGTGCTGAAGCAGATGTCGCGCATGGTGGACGCGGCGCGCCAGCTCTATCACGTGCTCTTCATCTACGACGAGATCTTCCCGGACGGGGAGATGCGGCGCACGCTGGCGCCCTTCCAGGCGCGCTATCTGTATCGCTTCGAGGGCGAGCTGTTGCTGGACAAGGCTGGCTTCACCCCGGAACAGGTCTATGGCTCGTATGATCTCGATCCGTATGGCAGCGACAGCGAGCGCATGATCTTCGTGGCTAGGCGCGCCGAACGGTGAGGCCGGTGGCTGGAACCCACCGGCTGAGAGCACCAAGGCCCCTCAGGGCCTGGGATCCAGCGGCTGAGGCGGACCGGTGGCTGGAACCCACCGGCTGAGAGCACCAAGGCCCCTCAGGGCCTGGGATCCAGCGGCTGAGGCGGGCCGGTGGCTGGAACCCACCTGCTGAGAGCGCTAAGGCCCCTCAGGGCCTGGGATCCAGCGGCTTGAGAGGCTGACCGGTGGCTGGAACCCACCGGCTGAGAGCACTAAGGCCCCTCAGGGCCTGGGATCCAGCGGCTGAGGGGCTGACCGGTGGCTGGAACCCACCGGCTGAGAGCACCAAGGCCCCTCAGGGCCTGGGATCCAGCGGCTGAGGGGCTGACCTGAGCGAAGCCGACGGGCCGTTTCGTGTTTTTAGCCGGGTGGTTTCAACCCCTGGCTCTGAACCAAACGACCTCCCGTCCCATGTAAGAACGCATCACGTATCACGCATCACGTTTCACTGTAAGGAGAACCCCTATGCGACACAAAACCCTGTTGGCGACTCTGATCGCGCTGCTGCTGGTCATCAGCATCAGCCTGCCGTCGGCCTCCAACGCGCTGCCAGCCGCGCAGGCCCAGCGCGAGTCCGTTCAGTTGACCGTCTACAACCAGGATCTGGCGTTGGTCTCAGAGACGCGCCTGATGGATCTGGAAAGCGGCCTGAACACGGTGGTCTACAACGACGTGGCTGCGCTGATCGACCCTACCAGCGTCTCTTTCCGCTCGCTGACCGACCCGGAAGGCACCGAGGTGCTGGAACAGAACTTCGAATACGATCTGGTGGGCTCGGCCAAGCTCCTGCAGAAGTTCATCGACCAGGTGATCGTGGTCCAGACCCAGGATTCGCAGACCTACACCGGCACGCTGCTCAGCGCGCTGGACAACGTGATCCTGCAAGGGGAAGATGGCTCGGTCACCATGCTCAGCCAGGAGCAGATCCGCAACATCGAATTCCCCGCGCTGCCCGATGGGCTGCGCAC
>JAJTXO010000678.1 GCA_021463315.1 Caldilineales bacterium
TCTGACCGTGCCCCTCCCATGAGTTTTCCATGACCACACCCCCAACCCCCTACGCGATCCTCAACGGCGATCTGCTCCCGGCCAGCCGGGCCGGCTTCCCCGCGCACCACCAATCCCTGGTCGATTCCTTCGGCATCTACGAAACAGTGCTGGTGCAGGAGGGCCGCTTTTTTCATCTGGAACGCCACCTGAATCGGCTGGGCCAGTCGGCCGAGATCCTGGCGCTGGACCTGCCCGCGCCGCTGGAGGAGATCGGCCAGTGGGCGCGGCGGCTGGCAGCCACCATGCAAAGCCCCTGTGGCCTGCTGCGCTTCGTGGCCTATGGCAGCGACGGCGTGCATGGCCCGGTCTGCGGCCTGTACATCAAGCCCTGCCCGCAGCATCAGCCGGTCATCTTCCAGCAGGGAGTGGCCGCGGTGACCAGCGAAGGCGAGCGCTTCCGGCCCCTGGCCAAGTCCACCAACTGCCTGGCCCAGGCCATGGCGCGCTTCAAGGCTCAGGCGGCCGGCGCGCACGAGGGCTTGATCGTCGATCGCCAGGGGCACATCACCGAGGGCAGCACCAGCAATCTGCTGGCGGTGGCCGGCGGCGTGGTGTTGCGTCCGCTGGCCGGCAGCGCCCTGGAAGGAGTCACCGAAGGGGTGACGCTGCAGTTGGCGGCTGAGCTGGGCATTCCCATGCAGCTCGCGCCCCTGCCGCTGGCTGAGGTTTCGACCTGGGACGAGGCTTTCATCACCAGCACCAACCGGCGCATCTTTCCCCTGCGCCAGATAGACGACATCGTCCTGCCCGCCAGCCCCGGCCCCATCACCCGCCGCCTGATGGCCGCGTTCAGCGCCTACGAGGCGTCGCAGGGCTGGGAAGACTGAGGCGGGGGTTTCAGAGAGAGCTCGGAAGTGGCCGACTCGCGCAGGGAGATGAAAACAGCGGGCTCGGTCGGAGACCGGCCCGATCGAGGCTGAGCGAGGCGCGAGCGAAGCTGAGCGGTTGGCGGGCGGGCTCGGTCGGAGACCGGCCCGAGCGGCTGGTGGGCCTGGGATTCACGTTTCGCGTTTCACGCTCTTGTACATTGCGCCCACTCATGTTACAATTGAGCCAATTTGACGCACTGCGTTACAACGGTCTTAGCGCCAGCCCACAGAGGAGGCAATTGCCATGCTAGACTTCGAGTTCAACGACGAACAGCGTATGTTGCGCGATCTGGCCCGCCAGTTCGCCGAAAAAGAGATCAAGCCGCAGGCCGAGCACTTCGACACCAGCGGCGAATATCCCTGGCCGATTCTCAAGAAGGCCAGCCAGCTTGGCCTGATGAATCTCAACATCCCCGAGGAGTACGGCGGCCCCGGCGTGGATGTGCTAGGCGAGTGCATCGTCAACGAGGAGCTGGCCTGGGGCTGCTCCGGCGTGCAGACGGCGATGATGCTCAACAGCCTGGCCTCCTGGCCCGTCATTCTGGGCGGCAACGAGGCGCAGAAGCGCAAATATCTGGGCCAATGGGTCATCGACAACGGCAAGATGTCGGCCTATGGCCTGACCGAACCCAACGCGGGCTCTGACGTGGCCGGCATCAAGACCACGGCTATCAAGCAGGGCGACCGCTACATCCTCAACGGCAGCAAAACCTGGATCACCAACGCCCCCATCGCCGATTTCTTCGTCATCTTCGCCAAGACCGATCCCTCCGCCCGCCATCGCGGCATGTCGGTCTTCATCCTGGAACGCGGCTGGAAGGGCCTCAGCACCGGCAAGCCGATCCACAAGATGGGCCAGCACGCAGCCTGGACCGGCGAGGTCTTCATGGAGGATGTGGAGGTGCCCGAGGAAAACCTGGTGGGCCACGAGGGCGATGGCTTTATGATCGCCATGAAGGTCTTCGACCGCAGCCGGCCCAGCGTGGCCGCAGCCGCCACCGGCGTCGCCCGGCGGGCCATGGATGAGGCGATCCGCTACGCCAACGAGCGCCACGCCTTCGGCCGGCCCATCGGCCACAACCAGGCTGTCGCCTTCATGATCGCCGACATGGCCATGACCATCGAAGCGGCGCGCCTGCTGACCTACAAGTCGGCCTGGCTGATCGACCATGGCCGGCCCAACGTCAAGGAAGCGGCCTATGCCAAGGCCTTTGCGGCCGACGTGGCGATGAAGAGCACCACCGACGCGGTGCAGGTCTTCGGCGGCTACGGCTACAGCGCCGAGTACCCGGTGGAGAAGCTGATGCGCGACGCCAAGATCTATCAGATCTACGAGGGCACGTCACAGATCCAGCGGGTGATTATCTCGCGCGAGCTGCTGAAATAGGCGCGGGCTGACCTGGCAGCGCACGATGAAGTCAGAACGATGAACGATGAGTCGGAGATTCCGGCTCATCGTTTGTTTTGGGTGTGTTTGAATCTGGCTTGCCATGACCAAGGAGGCTAGCGCAGGTCGAGTAGGCTGGTTCCCCCAGCCGTATCGAGACCCTTGGATTGAGCCTGTCGAAATCGAGCGAGTCGCGCGATAGACCCGCTGTGGACTTGGATAAACCCTTCCGCCGTCGTATAATGGCGTCCACCATGACGCCCCTCCTCACCTCTCTGCTCCAGGCGCTGCCAGGCGCCATAGCCATCGCCCCTTTGCCCGCGCTGGAGATCACACAAGTGACGGCCGATTCGCGCCAGGTGCAGCCGGGCGCGCTGTTCGTAGCCGTGCCGGGCGGCGCGGTGGACGGCCATCGCTTCATCGCCGACGCCAGCGAGCGCGGCGCGGCCGCGGTGGTGGGGACGGCCCCGCGGGCGCAGGTGACGGCTGAAGCCATCACTGCGGGGCGCA
>JAJTXO010000679.1 GCA_021463315.1 Caldilineales bacterium
GGTCGGAGACCGGCCCGAGCGGTGAGTAGGCTCGAGCGGCAGCGGGCTCGGTCGGAGACCGGCCCGAGCGGTGAGTAGGCTCGAGCGGCAGACAGCTATTTTTGCCAAGGTTCACACAGGAAATGATCGTATGAGCGAACCTATCAATTCCGCGCAGGAAGACCAAGTCGATACGCGCGCTGCCGACCGCACCCAGCGGTTGGTCGTCATCGTTTGGGCCGTTTCTCTGGTCGTCAGCCTGTTGGCGCTGCTGATCGTCGTCCTGGCCCAGCCCGCGGCCGTTTCCGGCGCGGAGCTGAGCCTCATGGTCGGCCTGCAGCCCGCTCCGCCCCCGGCGCCGCTGGCGCTGGACTGGCTGTCGCAGGACGCATCCGCCACCACCAGCGCGGCCTGGGGCGATGTGGACGGCGACGGCGACCTGGACCTGGCGGTGGGCAACGCCAACGGGCCCAACCGTCTCTATAGCAACGTCGGCGGCGTGCTGCGCAGCGACGCGTCCGACACCTGGACCTCGGCCGAGAGCGATGCCACCTATGCGCTGGCTTGGGCCGACGTGGACGGCGACCGCGATCTGGACCTGGTGACCGCCAACGGCGTGCGCTGTGAGGATGTGACCACTTCACGGGGCCTGCAGACCCGCTGCACCCCCGGCCAGGAGCGCCTCTATCGCAACGACGGCGGCCGATTGACCCATCAGGCGGTCTGGGCCTCCCCTAGCTCCGACGACTCGCGCGCCCTGGCTTTGGGCGATGTGGACGGCGACGGCGATCTGGACCTGGCCGTAGCCAACGTCCTGCCTGAGCGCGGCTGCGACTCGGCCCAGCCCTGCCTGCTGGCCGCCAACCGCCTGTATCGCAACGACAACGGAACCTTCAGCGCGGATGCCGTCTGGCAATCGTCAGATCTGGTGGACAGCCTGGCGCTGGCCTGGGGCAATCTGGACGGCGATGCCGCGCTGGAGCTGGTAGCCGGCGGCCGCGAGGGCGTCACCTTCTACGACAACGGCGCGCAGGGCCTGGCCCCCGATCCGACCGCGTTGGCCGGCGCCGGGGAGGCGCTGGTCGACCTGGCGCTGGAGGATCTGACGGGCGATGGCCGGCTCGACATCCTGGCCGCGGGCGGCCGCGACTACCGCATGCTCTGGCTCTTCAGCCGCGAGGCCGCCACCGACCTCTGGCAGACAGCCCAAACCATCACCTCCACCCAGTCGATCCAGTCGGTGGCGTTGGGCGATTACGACGCGGACGGCTTGCCTGATCTGGCGCTGGGCGCGGACTGCGCCACCACGCGCAGCCAATGCCGGCTGCGCGTCTATCGCAACGAGCAAGGCCAGCTCGCGCCTCAGGCGGCCTGGCAGAGCGCGGACAATCTCAACGCGGCTGGCCTGGCCTGGGGGGACGTGGACAACGACGGCGATCTGGATTTGGCTGTGGGCGCAGGCAACGCCGCCAACCAGCCCAACCGCCTCTACCTCAACACCAGCCCGCCTTTGGCCGCGCGTGCTGTCCTGAACCAGAGCGGCGACGGCGCGCCGGCATCGGCCGCCTGGGCCGATCTGGACGGCGACCGCGACCTGGACCTGGCCCTGGGCTTCTCCAAACAGTGCAGCACCAGCGTCACCGCGTGTACGCCGGGCCGGGTGTGGCTCTATGTCAACGACCGCGGCGCGCTGGTGCGCCAGCCCATCGGCGCGACGCTGGGCAGCGACGAAGCGCCGTGGGGCGATGTGCGCGCGTTGGCCTGGGGCGACTACGACGGCGACGGCGACCCCGATCTGGCCGTGGGCAGCGCGGCCTCCTGCGCCGTCGCCGGCGGCGTGACCCAGTGCCGTTGGATCGGGCTGGGCGGCCGCAGCCCGATCCGCATCTTCACCTGCCAGTTGACAGGAGGCCAGCCTGAATGCGCGGCCGGCGGGGTGCGGCTCTTCCGCAACGACCAGGGCACGCTGACCGACAGCGCCATCTGGCGCGCGATGGAGGAGGAGACCGTCACCAACCTGGCCTGGGGCGACGTGGACGGCGATGGCTTTCTGGACCTGGCGGCCGGCGCGGCCGAGAGCTGCGGCCGCGATGGCCAGGGCAACCTGGTCTGTCGCGACGGCGTCACGCGGGTGCTGCCCAATGTCAGCCTGCCCCTTTCCGGCACGGTGAGCAGCGACCTACCCGCGCGCGGCCTGTCGACGCAAGAGGTTTGGCGTGTGCCGTCGCCGCAGGACACCAGCGCGCTGGCCTGGGGCGATGTGGACAACGATGGCGACCTCGACCTGGCCGTGGCCGACCGGCGGCAGCGGCTGCGGCTTTTTACCAACCGCGGCGGCGCGCTGCTGGGCCAACCCGCGTGGGAGTCGGAGCAGACGGCCGAGACCCGCAGCCTGGCCTGGGGCGACTACGACGGCGATGGCGACCTGGACCTGGCCGTGGCCAACCAGGACGAAGCGCTGCATCTCTATCGCAACGAGGGCGGGCAACTGACGGCCGGGCCCACCTGGACCGCGCGCGAGACCAACCGCAATGGCCGGCTGGCCTGGGGCGATGTGGACAACGACGGCGACCTGGATCTGGCGGCCAACGGCGATCAGGCCGCTTTTCTTTACATCAACGCGAACGGTGAATTCGATCCCAGCGCGGCCTGGAGCTCCGATGAACGCAGCGGCGGAGCCGTGGCCTGGGGCGACGCGGACGGCGACGGCGCGCTGGATCTGCTGGCTGGCGGCGCGCTCTTCCAAAATCAGCGGGGCCAGCGGCTGGCTGTGGCGGGCGCGCCGCGGTTGGCAGCGCAGACCCCGCGCCCGCGCGCCACGGCCAG
>JAJTXO010000068.1 GCA_021463315.1 Caldilineales bacterium
CGCGCGCCGCCAGCGTCTCTTCGACGCCGCCTTGCACGCCCACGTAGAGCAGCTCCAGCGCGGTCGGCTCAGCGGCGGCGGGGGATGCGCTGGCCGGCGGCGCTGTTGGCGCTGGGTTTGCGCCGGCTGGCGCCGGTCTTGCGGGCGATGGTGCGCTTGGCGCGGGTGACGCGCCGGCTAAGCTCGCCGGCGCGGGGCGCGCTGGCGGACTTGACGGTGAAGCTGGCGCTGCCGGCCCGCGTGCCGCCGATGGAGCGGCTGTGGGCGCTGCGCTGGCTGCCGGCGGAGCGGACTGAGCGAGCGCTTCGAGCACGGCCAAAATGGGGTAGACGTGCCCGCCAGTTCCGCCCCCCGAGAGTAAGAGACGCATAGTCGCCTCCGGCGCCGCGCGGGGTGGCCAGCGCTGCCTGCGCGGCAGGCGCTTTCTGGCTGGCCCCATAGCGTGAGATGCTCAACAGCACGCCGACGCCGGCCATGCAGGCCAGCAACGACGAGCCGCCATAGCTGATGAAGGGCAGGGTCAGGCCGCTGAAGGGCAGCACGCCCAGGTTCACGCCCATGTTCAGGAAGGCCTGCAGGGTGATCCAGGTGGTGACGCCGATGCCCAGAATCTGCCCGAAGGGATCGGCGCAGCGCAGCGCGATGCGCAGGCCGCGCAGGGCGAAGGCGCCGAAGAGCAAGACCACACTCAACGCGCCGACAAAGCCCAGCTCGAAGCCGATCACCGCAAAGATGCTGTCGGTGAAGGGGAGCTGCACCTGGCTTTCGCCCGTGCCCAGCCCGGCCCCGATCAAGCCGCCGCGCGCCAGCGCCTGCATCACCGATTGCATCTGATCGCTGCCCAGGGTGGGGTCGCGCAGAAAGCTCATGTAGTCGTCGACGCGCTGCGACGCGTAGCTGAAACGCGTGGCCACCAGCAGGAAGGTGAGCAGGGCAATGCCCAGGATGACGGCCAGTTGCTTGCCGTCGGCGCCGGCCACGAAGAACATCAGCAGCGCGGTGAAGACGATCAACGCGGTGGTGTCGATGTCGGGCTGCAGCACGATCAGCAGCGCGACCATGCCCAGCAGCACGGCAAAGGGGGCCAGGCCATCGGAGATGGCCTTGAGGCGGGAGCCTTTGGAGCTCAGCCAGTAGGCGATGTAGATGATGATGGTCAGCTTGGCCAGCTCGCTGGGCTGGACCGAGGTGCCGAACAGGTGGCGGCGCGAGCCCAGGCTTTCGACGCCGAAGATCAGCACGGCCAGCAGCATCAGCACCGTGCCGGCCATCATCAGCAGCGACAGGTTGCGCAGATGGTGATAGTCGAAAAGAGCCAGCCCGGCCATGGCCAGCGCGCCCAGCAGCACCCAGCGCAGTTGGCGCAACAGGTAGTAGGTGGGCTGGTCGAAGAAGCGGTTGGCCTGGGTGAAGCTGGCGCTGAACACCATGACCAGGCCCAGGCCGATCAGCGCGGCGACGATCACCAGCAGCCAGATGTCGTATTGGCCGGGCGCGCTGCCCAGCCCGGCTCGCCAGCGCGGCGAACGGCTAGCTCGCGTGGTCGAGGAGGGCACGGCGCCAGTGCGGGATGAGGGTGTTTTGATGGTCGCCATGGTCACAGCTCGTTGACAAGAGTTCGGAAGTGTTCGCCGCGGGCTGCAAAATCTTTGTAGGCGTCGTAGCTGGTGCCGCCCGGCGACAGCAGCACCACCTCACCTGGCCGCGCGGCCTGCCGGGCCGCGGCCACGGCGGCCGGCAGATCGGCGCAGCGCAGCACGATCAGCTCGTCGCCCGGCTGGCTGGCGATGGCCTCGGCGATCAGCGCCGCGGCCTCGCCGAAGAGGATCAGCACCCGCGCCCGCTGATGGGCCAGCCGGGCGAAGTCCTGCCAGGGCAGCTTCTTGTCGCGGCCGCCAGCCAGCAGCACCACCGGCTCGGTGAAGCTGCGCAGGGCGGCCGCGGCCCGCTCGGGCGCGGTGGCGATGCTGTCGTTGTACCAGCGCACGCCGCCCCGCTCGGCCACCAGCTCCAGGCGATGCTCGACGCCGGTGAAGCTGGCGGCCACCGCGGCCATGGCGGCTGGCCCAGCGCCTGTGGCCGCGCTGATGGCGCAGGCCGCGGCCATGTTGAGCAGGTTGTGCCGGCCGCGCAGTTGCAGCGCGCTGGCCGGCGTCACCACCTGCTGGTCGCCATCCAGCCGCAACACCAGGCGATCGGCGCTGTCCAGCCAGCAGCCGTCGCCGGCGCCTTCGGTCAGTCCAAAGCCCAGCACTCGGCCCGCCAGCGGAAAGCTGAGCGTCGGCTGGCCGGGGCCGGCTGCGATCTCGACGCGCCGGGCTCGCAGCCAGCCGCCGGTGATGGCATCGTCCGCGCCCAGCACGGCGACATCCTGGCCTGGGTCCTGCCAGCGCAGGATGTTGGCCTTGGCCGCGCTGTAGTGGGCCATGCTGGGGTGCCGGTCCAGGTGATTCGGGGTGACGTTCAACACGGCCGCCACCTGCGGGCTGACGGCCGGGCCGTAGCTGGCGCCGTCGAACAGCTCCAGTTGGAAGCTGGAGAGCTCCAGCACCAGCCAGTCCTGCGGCTGCACCTGGGCCAGTTGGTCGATCAACGGCCGGCCGATGTTGCCGCCGACCCAGACGCGAAACGATGAGGGAGGAACGGTGAACGATGAAGGAGGAACGGTGAACGATGAGTCGGAGGTGGCGGGCATGCCCAGCTCCGGCTGCATCGTTCCGCGCTCCTCGTTCAGCATCAGCCCCACCAGGGTGGTGGTGGTGGTCTTGCCGCTGGAGCCGGTGATGCCGATGGCCGGCGCGGGACTGCGTTGCAGCGTGAGCAGGGCATCGTTGCTCACGGGGATACCCTGCCGGCGTGCCGCCGCCACGAGGGGGATCTGGGGCGGCACGCCGCCGCTGAGGCAGAGCAAGTCACAGTTTTGAATCAGTTCGGGCGGATGACCGCCAAGAACCAGACGAACCGGTTGACCAGCCAGCTCTGTCAGCGGTGCAGAAAGCTGGTCAGCCGGGGCGACGTCGCTGAGGGTGACCTGAGCGCCCTCCGCCAGGAAAAAGCGCGCCAGGGCGATCCCTTGTCGGGCCAGCCCCAGGATGACGACGTGCTTATCGGCGAAAGATGTTCGGGTCATTTCCGACTATCCGTTGATCTGAAAACTGGCGCAGCGCTAGATCAGGGCCAGCGCCACGCCCAACATGCCGGCCAGGATGCCGCAGAGGAAGAAGCGCTGCATGACCTGGGTTTCGCTCCAGCCTTTGAGCTCGAAATGGTAGTGCAGCGGCGCCATCTTGAAGATGCGCCGGCCCTGGCCGTAGCGCCGTCGGGTGTACTTGAACCAGCCGATCTGCATGGTCACCGACAGCGCCTCAGCCACGAACATGGCGCCGACGATGGGCAACAGCAGCCATTGGCCAGTCATCAGCGCCACCACGGCCAGCGTGGCGCCGATGGCCAGCGAGCCCACATCGCCCATGATCAGGTTGGCCGGATGGACGTTGAACCAGAGAAAGGCCAGCAGCGCGCCCACCATGGTGAAGCAAAAGGCCACCAGCCACACCTGGCCCTGCAAGTAGGCGATGACGCCGTAGCAGGCGAAGGCGACCGCGGCCAGCGAGCCGGCCAGGCCATCCAGGCCATCGGTGAAGTTGACCGCGTTGGACATGGCCACGATGATGAAGGTGGCGATGGGGATCCACAAGAGGCCGATGTGGATGCGCTCGACCACGCCCGGAATCGCCACGCTGCTCAGCTCGGTGGGCGAGAAATAGAGGATCAGCGCGATGATCAGCGCGAAGATCACCTGCCAGAGCGCCTTGGTGCGCGCCATGATCCCCTCGCCGAAGACCCGCTTGCTGCGCACTCCTTCCAGGTCGTCGATCAGGCCCAGCACGCCGAAGGCCACCAGGGTGCCCAGCGGAACCAGCACCGATTGGCCGATGATGTTGAAGCCCAGCAGGTTGGCGATGTTCAGCAGGCCGGTGATGATCAACACCGGGATGATGATCATCAGGCCACCCATGGTGGGGGTGCCCATCTTCATCTGATGCGAGCCCGGCTCCTCCACGCGGATCTTCTTGCCCATCTCGTTGCGAATCAGCCAACGGATCAACGGCGGGCCCCAGATCACGGCCAGAAAGAAGGTGATCGCGGCCAAGGTCAATGAATAGGCCATGATCAGTCCCGCCTTCCGCCGGGCAATGGCAGTGAGGGCGCAGCGGTCAGCGCGGTGGCGATCTCGTCCATGTGGACGGCGCGCGAGCCTTTGACCAGCACCACATCGCCAGGGCCGAGGATGGAGCGCAGCTCGGCCAGCGCGGCCGTGGCGTCGCTGCGGGCCAGCACCCGATCGGGGGCCAGGCCGCACGCCAACGCCTCCTCGGCGATCAGCGCCGCGCGCTGCCCCACTGTGACCAGGATGTCCACCACATCGGCCGCGCGCACGCCGATCTTGCGGTGGCCTTCTTCTTCGTAGTTGCCCAGCTCCAGCATGTCGCCCAGCACCGCGATGCGCCGGCCCTGGGGCGCTGGCAGGTCGGCCAGCAGGTTGAGCGCGGCCAAAGTCGAGGCCGGGCTGGCGTTGTAGGTGTCGTCCAGCAGCGTTGCGCCGTTCAGCCCGCGTGCGGCGATCAGGCGCAACTGCACGTCGATCTGTTGCATGCCGCGCACGATCTCTTCCCAGCTCAGCCCCTCCACCAGCCCCACCGCGGCCGCGCGCAGGGCGGTGTGGACGCTGTGGCGGCCCAGCAGCGGCGCGCGCACATGCAGGATCTCCTGCTGGAAATGGAAGCGGAAGCGGATGCCGTCCAACCCTTCGCTGGCGATCTCGTCGGCCCACAGGTCTGCGCTGGGGCTGAGCCCATACCAGAAGACGCGGGCCTGGCTGTGGCTGGCCATGGCCGCCACCAGCGGATCGTCGGCGTTGAGCACCGCCACGCCGTCGGCCGGCAGCGCCTGCACCAGCTCGGCCTTGGCCTGCGCGATGCGCTCGATGCTGCCCAGCCGCTCCAGATGCACCGGTCCCACGTTGGTCACCACGCCCACCTGGGGCCGGGCGATGCGGCAGAGCTGGGCGATCTCGCCCACATCGTACATGCCCATCTCCAGCACGGCCACCTGGTGCTGCTCGTTCAGCTCCAGGATCGTCAACGGCAGGCCGATCTCGTTGTTCAGGTTGCCCTGGTTTTTCAGCGTCACGAAGCGCTGGCGCAGCACGGCCGCGGTGATCTCCTTGGTGGTGGTCTTGCCGACGCTGCCGGTGATGGCGATGACGCGCGGGGTGAAGCGCGCGCGCCAGGCTGCCGCGATGCGCTGCAGGGCGTTCATTGGATCGTCCACCAGCAGGCAGAGGGGCAGCGGGTGCAGCGAGTGGGCAGTCGCGCGGCTGTCGGGCTGGCTGGCTGGCCGTGTGGATCGGGCGTCGATCAGCGCGCCGGGGACCTCCACCGGCCGGGCGACCAGCGCCATCTGCGCGCCGCGGCTGAAGGCATGGGCGACATGGTCGTGGCCGTCGGTGCGTTCGCCCGGCAGCGCCACAAAGAGGCTGCCCGGCCCAGCCTGGCGGCTGTCGATGGCGACGCTGGTCAACAGCGGCTGCCCGGCCAGGAGTGGTTCCACATCCCGGCCAGGCTGCGCCGCGCCGCTGACGGCAGACCAGATTTCTTGAGGGCTAAGCTTCATGGCCGGTTCGCAACTCGTTCTGGCGGCACCCGCAACACGGGCAGCAGCTCTGAGGCCAGCTTGGCGAAGGTGGGGGCGGCGGTGCCGTCGGCCCAGGCATAGGCCTTGGGGACATCCAGCTTGACCAGCGCCACAAAGGCAGGATCGTCGGCTGGCACGAAGCCGACGAAGGAATGGATGGTCTCGGTGGGGTGGTAGCCGCCCTGGATGGCCACCTGGGCGGTTCCGGTCTTGCCCGCCACCCGATAGCCCGGCACCTTGGCATTGGGCGATCCCTCTTCGACCACGCTGACCATCATGTCGGCCACGGCCGCGGCCGCGTCCGGCTGGATCACCCGGCGCACCGGAGCGGTGTCGGGGTGGGCCAGGCGGCCGCGAAAGACCATGCTGTCCACCACGTGCGGGCGCACCAACAGGCCGCCGTTGGCGATCACCGCGGTGGCTGTGGCCATCTGCAGCGGCGTGACGGCCAGACCCTGGCCAAAGGCGTTGGTGGCCAGGTCGGAGCGGCTCCACAGCGAGTCGCCGGGGATCTTGACCGAGCCAGGCCCTTCGTTGGCCAGATCGACCTCGGTGAGCTGGCCGAAGCCAAAGCGCTGGATGTACTGATAGAAGCGCGCTTCCTCCAGCTTCAGGGCCACCTGGGCCGTGGGGATGTTCAGCGACAACACCAGCGCGTCCCGGATCGTCACCGGCCCGAAGGTGCGCATGTTGGAGTTGTAGATCATCCGGTCGCCGACCTCGATGGAGAGGGTGTCGGTCAGCACGCTGTCGGGCGTGACCACGTCGGCGTCGATGCCCGCGGCCATGGTGACGATCTTGAACACCGAGCCCGGCTCATATTGTTTGCTGATGGCGGGATCGGCCAGCACCAGGGTGTTGGTGGCGCCGTACTGGTTGGGATCGTAGGCGGGCAGGCTGGCCATCGCCAGAATCGCGCCGTCGCGCGGGTTCATCACGATGATGGTGCCCGACTGCGCCCGGTATTGGCCGATGGCCTCGCTCAGCACCCGCTCGGTGATGTATTGCAGCCGGCGGTCGATGGTCAGCACCAAGTCTTGGCCCACGGCCGAGGGCAGCATCTCGCGCCAGCCGGCCGGAAGCTGCTGATAGAAGGCCTGGTTTTCGGGATAGGTTTGGAAGAAGTCCGCCGGCATGCTGCGCAAATAGGTGTCGTAGCGTTCTTCCACGCCGTAGTAGGCGCGCGGCTCGCCGTTGACAAAGCCCAGCAGGTGGGCGGCCAGCGTCCCTTGCGGATAGATGCGCATGGGCAGCGCCTTGGCGCCGATGTCCAGCCGCTGCCAGCCGGCGATGGTCTCACCGGCCGCCTGCGAGCCTTTGCGGGTCAGCGTCACCACGCCCGGCTCGCGCGCCTGCAGCGCGGCCAACAGCTCGTCGGGGGTCAGACGCAGCGCCGGGCCCAGCAGCTCCACCAACTGGGCGGTCAGCTCCGCCTCCTTCCCCTTGGGGACGAGACGCGGCTCGATCCAGATCTCCCATTGGTGGGTGTCGAGGGCCAGCGGCACGCCGTTGATGTCGACGATGGACCCGCGATCCTGGCTCTTGGTCCGTACGCTGACCGGTGCGGCCGCGGCCGCGCGGCTGGAGGGCTGGCCGAAGAGGCCGGTGGCCGGCTCGAACTCACCGCGTTGCACCACCTGCCAGCGCAGCAGTTGCATCGCGAGCAGCGTCAGCCCCAGCAGGAGCGCCAGCGCCACCACCAGGATGCGCAGGCGGGATGAAGAAGTCTGGGAAGTCACGGTTGAGCTCCAAAACGCTGAAGGACGCCGTCGACCGCGGCGCTGACATTCTGACGCACCTGGCGCAGCATCTCTTGCAGATGCTCCCGCGCCAGCCATTCGGCCAGGGTGGCCGGCGCATCTTCGGCCGCAGGATGGTCCGCGCTGGCGGCCGGATCTGCGGCCGGCGCGGCGTCGTTGGCTGGCAGTTGCAGGTAGATCGTGCTCCTGGCGGGCCCCATGCCCAGCGCTCTGGCCCGGATCTCCAGCGTTTTCAGGTTGGAGGCCAGGGCGATTTCCTGGAGCAGCGCGGCGTTCTGGCGCTCCAGGGTGGCCTTTTGGAGCTTCAGATCGGCGATGCGAACCCGGGCCGCGTCGATCTGGCTGTTGGGCAGCACGTAGAGAAAGAGCACGAAGGTGGCCAGGGCGATGCCAATCACCACCAGGAGGGCCTGCAGCGCCCGCGGTGAGAAGCGCAAACGGCCCGTCCGAGCGCGGTCCGGGCGTTGGCTGTGCGGTTGTGGAAATGCGCTGCCGTCCAACATGACGCTTAGCTCCTGTAGCTCGCTGCTGTGGCTCGCCGCTGTGGCCGGTCTCCGACCGAGCCACACCATTCCGCTGCTGTGGCTCGCTGCTGTGGCCGGTCTCCGACCGAGCCACACCCGTCGCCTACAGCCGCTCAGCCGCGCGCAGCTTGGCGCTGCGGCTGCGCGGGTTGGCCGCGATTTCCTCGGCCGACGGTCCAACCGGCTTGCGGGTCAACACCCGAAGCGTGGCCCTGTGGCCGCATTGGCAGTGCAGCAGCTCCGGGGGGCAGAGGCAGTCCTGCGCCTCGCGCTGCATGTATTGCTTGACGATGCGATCCTCCAGGGAATGGAACGAGATCACCGCCAGCCGGCCGCCGGGCCGCAGCAGCGCCATGGCCTGCGGCAGCACCGCGTGCAGCGCGCCCAGCTCGTCGTTGACCGCGATGCGCAGCGCCTGAAAGGTGCGGGTGGCCGGATGGATGCGGCCGCGTCGGCCGACGGCCCGTTCGATCACCCGCGCCAACTGGCCGGTGCTGTGCAAGGGGCGGGCCTGGACGATGGCCCGGGCGATGCGCCGTGACAGGCGCTCCTCGCCGTAGGTGTAGATCAGATCGGCCAGCTCGCCTTCGGGCAAGGTGTTGATCAGATCGGCGGCGCTCAGCTCCTGGGCGGGATCGAAGCGCATATCCAGCGGCCCATCGGCCATCAGGGCGAAGCCCCGCGCCTCCAGCTCCAACTGATCGCTGCTCAGACCCAGATCCAGCAGGATGCCATCGACCGGATCGAAGCCGGCCTGCTGGGCTGCGGCCGTCAGGGTGCGGAAATTGCCTTGCAGCACCAGCGAGCGCTCGGCGAAGGGGGCCAGGCGCTGGCGCACCCGCGCCACGGCGTGGGGATCGGCGTCCAGGCTGAGCACCTGACCGCCGGCGGCCAGCAGGGCCCAGGAATGGCCGCCGCCGCCGGCCGTTCCGTCGATGTAGCGGCCGCCAGGCTGGGGCGCCAGCAGGGCGAGCACCTCCTGCTCCAAGACGGGCTGGTGAACGGTCTGTTGCACCGGGGAGAGGGACGGTGGCTCTGGTTGCGCCGGGGAAGCAGTGGTCATAGCCTGTGCTCGCACGCTAGACGTTCAGGCTGGCGAAGAAATCGGCGTCATTCAGCTCGGCGCGCAGCGCTTGATCCTGGTTGCGCCAGGTCTCTGGATTCCAGAGCTCCACATAGTTGTCCATGCCGGCGATCAGCACCTTGTCGCCGATGCCGGCGGCGTCGCGCAGCCACTGGGGGACCAACACCCGCCGCTGACGATCAGGCTCAGCCGCATGGGCCTGGGGAAAGAGCCAACGTCGCAGCTTGCGAGCCCGCGAGTCGGTCAGCGATTGCTCGCGCAGCCGGCCGCTGAGGCGCTCGAACTCCTCGGTGGGGAAGAGATAGAGACAGTCTTCCATGCCGCGGGTGAGGACAACGCCGGCTATCAGCTCGGAGCCATATTCTGAGGGCAGCGTCAGCCGTCCTTTGCTGTCCAGCGTATGTTCGTATTGACCGATCAGCATGGAATCACCTTGACTGGCAGCTACGAAACTTCAGGAGCTGTTGCGGCGCTGGGCGCTTGCCCCGAGCTTGCCGTCGTGGGTTTGGGCTGTTCAAATCAGGCAAGCGACCCACTTGAACAGGAAAATCAGAACATGTGTTCGTGAGTTTGGCCCACTTGACCGTTCAAATTGGGCAGAAGATAGGGAAATCGTCCCACTTCAACCCACTTTGTCCCACATCCGCCATCATATCACCCTTCTTGGGATTTGACAAGATGTTTGGGGGAGTAAGTAGGGGATTTCTGGACATTTTTTAAGGTAGCTGAATCAGCGATCTGGCCAGTGGGAATGAGTTGGCTGTATCATCTCATATAGATGGGGCAAGGCTTCGGCGTTCATGGTTGGCATGGCTGACGGTGGGCTACAATACTTGACAGCACAGAACCTACATGGTAGTATTGGCTGTTGCGGTGCGTCCAGGGAACTAGACCACGCACCAAATAACGGCAAAGGGCCGCCTCACCCCGTTCGAACGCCCCAATGATCTGCCACGCTCACGCTCTTTTCGATCGTGCGGCTATGGTAGGTTATTGCCTGGGCTTTTGGCGCGTGAGCGGATCGAACAAAACGTTGCTTTCAGGCAGCAGATATTGCCAGGACATCGTCGTTGAATTGACTGCAGGCATGGCCTGGCTTTTTAGTCTTCTGAGCCAGCCAGGCCTGGCCCGCCCGGCTTGGTGATCGGGACCCGCCCACCATTACGGAGGTACGACATTGACTTCCAACTTCCAGATTCAGCGTAAGAGCTACGCCCGCATTCCCAAAGTGTTGCCGCTGCCGCGGCTGACCGAGATCCAGATCAACTCCTTCGAGTGGTTCAAGAAGGAAGGATTGCGCGAGCTGCTTGATGAGATCTCGCCCATTGTGAGTTTCAACCACAACCTGGAGTTGCATTTTGGCAAGTTCTGGTTTGGTGAACCCAAGTATCCGGAGCAGGAGTGCCGGGAGCGCGACATGACCTTTGCGGCTCCGCTGTGGGTGCGCGTGCAGCTGCGCAACCGCGACACCGGCGAGGTCGGCGAGTCTGATGTCTTTACCGGCGATTTCCCTCTGATGACCGAGGCTGGCACCTTCATTATCAACGGCGCCGAGCGCGTGGTGGTCAGCCAGTTGATTCGTTCGCCTGGCGTCTATTTCACCGTGGATGAAGATCGCACCACCGGCCGCGAGCTGTGCATGGCCAAGCTGATCCCCAGCCGCGGCGCGTGGCTGGAGTTCGAGACCTCGCGGCGCGACCTGATCTCCGTGAAGGTTGATCGCAAGCGCAAGTTGCCCGTGACTACGCTGCTGCGCGCGATTGGCTATAGCAACGACGACCAGATCTTCGAGCTGTTCAAAGATGTGGACACCGTGGCGGAGCATCCCTACCTGGCCGCTACCATCGAGAAAGAGCCGATGAACACCCGCACGCGCGAAGATGCGCTGCTGGAGTTCTACAAGAAGTTGCGCCCCGGCGACCCGCCCACCCTGGACAACGCCGAGAAGTTCATGCACAACCTGCTGTTCGAGCCGCGGCGCTACGACCTGGGCAAGGTGGGTCGTTACAAGCTCAATCGCCGGCTGGACCTGAACCATATCCCGATTGCGCAGCGCACACTGACCAACGAGGATCTGGTCCGCGTCATCGAATATATGATCCGTATCAACAACGGCGTGGACTCGGCCGACGACATCGATCACCTGGGCAACCGCCGGGTCAAGACGGTGGGCGAGCTGATCCAGAATCAGTTGCGCATTGGCCTGTTGCGCATGGAACGCGTGGTGCGCGAGCGGATGTCGATTCGCGATCCTGAACAGATCACCCCCTTGTCGCTGATCAACATCCGGCCGGTGGTGGCTGCCACCCGCGAGTTCTTTGGCGGCAGCCAGCTCAGCCAGTTCATGGACCAGACCAACCCGCTGGCCGAGCTGACCCATAAGCGCCGCCTGAGCGCCTTGGGGCCGGGCGGTCTGCGCCGCGAGCGCGCCGGCTTCGACGTGCGCGACGTGCATCACAGCCACTATGGACGCATCTGCCCCATTGAGACCCCGGAAGGTCCCAACATCGGCTTGATCGGCTCGCTGGCTTCCTATGGCCGCGTCAATGAATATGGCTTTATCGAGACCCCCTATCGCAAGGTGATCCACGAGGCCGATCTGCAGGATCCCAAGATCATCGGTTCTACGCTGGCTGAGGCCA
>JAJTXO010000680.1 GCA_021463315.1 Caldilineales bacterium
GGCGATGGGGGTGACACCGTCGAGGGAGGCTGCGCCGTTGCCGCCGCCGATGGCCATGCCCACGGTGGTGGGGGCCAGGACGATGACCTGGTTTGTCATGGCGACCTGAGCGGGATTGTCGGGGAGGGCCGCCAACACGACGACGGGGGTGGGCGTTTCAGTGACCAACTCGGGCTGCGCGACGGCCAGGCTGGAGGCCGTGTCCAGCACTTTGCCACCCAGCTCGCTGATGCCGGTCTCCAGACGCGCCAAGCGGTCCTCGGCGGTCTGCTGCAGCCCCGCGCGATGGCGAGAGGCGATGCTGACCGAGAGGGCCAGCCCGGCGACCAGGATCACGCCCAGGACGACCACGAGGCTGCCCGACAGACGCCGGGCGCGCAGCGACTGCCCGCAGTGCGGGCAGACACTGGAGGCAGCGGAGGTCCGATGGCGACAGTGAGAACAGGAGACAGTGCTGGGTCGTTGCGCCTGGCGTTCGCCGCAGTGGGGACAAACGCGCAGTCCATCGTGGATGGTAGTTCCACAGCGTCTACATAGCATAGGTTATCCTCTGATGGCGTGCCCAGACGTCGGAAAACCGGCGTCTGGACGAGCCCAAGGGGTTGCGTCGCTGGCCGTTACCGGCTCAGCGGGGCCAACCAATCTGGCGACAGGATCGGCGATACGATGTCCTGATAGGTGATAATAGCCATGAGTCCAAGGAGTATCACCATGCCGGCCAGGTGGATGGCGCCTTCCCAGTTGGGATCAACACGCCGACCGCGGATCTTCTCGATAAGGATGAAGAGAAGGCGGCCGCCGTCCAAGGCAGGGATCGGAAGCAGATTCGTTATGGCCAGGGCTGCGCTGAGAATGCCCATCAGTTGTAGCACAGGATACCAGTAGCCGGAGCTGGCCGTGGCGGAGATAGCTCCGCTGGTCAGTCCGAAGATGGCTACCGGGCCGACCGGCCGCGCGTCGGCCGGCGTGATGGCGCCCCGCACCAGCATAGCCGGCACGGAGAGGGTCAGATAGGTGTAGCGCGCGGTGGTGGTGATGCCCTGGCCCAGGGCCGCGAGAGGGCCGCTGCGGGTGAGCTCGGTCACCGGCTGGATCTCGATGCCGATGGCGCCTTCGCCGGGGGGCGGCGAGACCCGGGGTGTCAACTCCACGGTGAAACGCTCGCCAGCGCGCTCGATGGTCAACAGCACCGGCTCGCCCGGCCGGGTCTTGATGTGGTCGCTGATATCCTGGGCGCCGCGCACGGCGACGTCGTCGATCAGGAAGATGCGATCGTCGCTTTGCAGGCCGGCCAGCTCAGCCGGCGAGCCGGACGAGATGGCGCCGATGCGGCCGCCAGGCACAGCGGCCGGCTGCCCCATCATCGCCATCAAGGCAAAGAGCAGGATGGCCAGCAGGAAGTTCATGCCCGGGCCGGCCAACAGCGTGGCCACGCGGGCGCGGGCCGAGGCGCTGGCAAAGCTGCCCGGACCGGCTGGCCCGTCCTCGCCGCGCATGCGCACGAAGCCGCCCAAGGGCAGCGCGTTGATGCTGTAGATGCAGCCCGGATCGATCAGGGAGACGGTCTGTGGATCGTCGGGACGGACCCCTGGCTCGTCGACGAGCTCGATCTGGCTCAGCACAGGACGGCCACGTTTATCGGGGGTGGTTTGATAGGTGATGCGGGAGCCGGCCACCAGATCGGCCGGCAGCTCGAAGCCGCCGGGAACGACGACGGTGCGGCCGCCGACGACCAGCCGGCCCTTGCCACGGCGCAGGGTGAGCACGCGCGGGGGAAAGCCGAAGCCGAACTCCTCGGTCACGATCCCGTTGCGCCGCGCCACCAGAAAGTGGCCGAGCTCGTGGATGAAAACCAGCATGCCAAAGATCAGCAGAAACCCAACAATGTTCAACAGTGACATCGAAAACCTCTCAATCAACCGCAGCTAAGCGGCTGTCGTCCGTACATTATAGTCACGACCTCGAAAATCGGCAAAGTCATTACAAGAATGTAATGTTGGGGGGTGGGGAGTGGGGGGTGGGGAGTGGGGGCGGAGGGCACCGATCACCGTTAACCATTAACCGTTACCCGTTCACCATTAACCATTAACCGTTACCCGTTCACCATTAACCATTAACCGTTACCCGTTCACCATTAACCATTTTCCGATCACCGTTCACCGTTCACCGTTCACGGGCGATGCGCGTGCCGCCGGCTTCCTCCAGGCCCAGCAGGGCGGCGTAGATCGCAGCGGGGCGCAGCCCGGAAACCAGCCGCACCTCCAGGCCGGGCAGGCTGGCCGCCAGTTGGCACATCTCGCTGACCTTGCTGAGCATGCCGCCGGTCACATCCACGCCGTGGGAGCTGCCCAGACTGGCGTGCAGCCGCGGCAGGTCGGCCGGCGTGATCAGCGGCCACGGCTCGGCCGCGGGGTCCAGCAGCGGATCGGCCGTGTAGACGCCATCCACAACGCCGGCCAGCACGATGCGCGCCGGGCGCAGCCGCGGCGCCAGCCAGGCGAACAGCTCCTCGGTGGAGGCGATGGCGCCGCCGCGCCCGCTGTCCAGCACGGCATCGCCGTAGATCAGCGGCGCCAGCCCGCGCGCCAGGGCCAGCTCGAGCTGCTGGCAGGGCCAGGCGCTCAGCACGCCGTCGCTGCTCAGCGCGCTGGCCGATGGCTGCACCGACCAGGCCGGCACGCCCGCTGCCAACAGCGCCGCCGTCACCAGCCGGTTGAGCCGCGCTGCCGCATCGGCCACCTGGGCAAAGCCGAGCCAGCCCTGCTCTCCCTGCACGCCGGCGCCACGGTCGAGGAGCTGCA
>JAJTXO010000681.1 GCA_021463315.1 Caldilineales bacterium
CGCGTGTCTCTCAAGCGCCGCGCTGAGCCGGCCATGGCGGACCGGCTGCGGGAGTTGCGGTGCTTGCCGCAGTTCCGCCATCTGTGGGATATGGCCATGGACGCGGGAGACTGGTCGGAGCGCAGCTTGATCGAATACGCCCATGCGCACCCGCACACCGGCCAGCCGCTGTGCTACCTGGGCACGCCGACGGTGCAACCCACGCCGTGGGGTGAGTTGGTTCTGGGCATGTTCGTCCCCCTGGAGGCTGAAACGGCCGCGGCCTTCGCCGCTTTGGTGCAGGAGAACGAGGCCGTGGCGTTGGCGGACTGGCCGAAACCAACCGATTGAATCACCTTCTTGTCCGGAGCGAATAAAGAAACACGGATGAAGTCACTGCTTCATCTGTGTTCGTGTTATCTGGGCACAGGGTGCGATCAACGAGCTTCGTCACCTGATACCTGCGCGATCACTTTGGTGAATACGTGCTGTGTCGTCGGCGCAGACGACCCTTCTACCCGTAGCAATGAGAGGATTTGATCGTCAGCGTCCACCCACCAGTAGCTGACCATGCCATCGGCCTGCGAAATCCTCACGGTCTCGCCTGTGGCCACATCGGCCGAGGCCTGCGAGCCATCAGCTTGCATCAACAGCCCGACCACCTGCTGGGCAGCAACCTGGGCATGTCGTCGATCCGTGTACTGGTACAGGTAGTTGCTGATCACGGCGACCGTAGAGCCGGTGTCATCCAGCTCGGTGGCCTCAGCCTTGTAGGCGTCGTCGTATGCCAGCAGCGCCGCGGCGTCGAGCGCAGGGTTGTTGATCAGGTTGTGGCTGTTCAGAGGCTGAGATATGTCATCCAGATCTGTCGCGCCCACGCTGAGCCAGAGCGCATTCTTGGACAGATCCTCCGGCTGCAATGCCAGTTCGGCGAGCGGTGAGGGATCCTGGGCCTGGATGCGGCCAGACGCCCACCAGAACCCACTGCCCAAGACCAGGCACACCAGAACGATCAGCAGCATGAGGTTGTAGCGTTTGTTCATAGATGGTTCCTCTCCTTGCAAGAAACGTGACAGTTTGTCGGTGCATTCACTTCAATGCGCTTCATCCATTATATGATCCGCCTGACTCGTTTGTCAATAGCTAGACTCGCCAATTTTGGCGAGTCGCGTCCACATCGATCTCTGGACCTTACTGGTAAACAAGAGTTGACACATATCAGCTTCGAAGCCGCTGCCTGTCAGGCAAGTGACCAGCGCCGCTGTCAATAGCCACCAGGCCCCAGCGCATCCAAATCCATTTGACACCGCCGCCAGCGCAACGTATAATCCATCCCGTCCGGGCGTATAGCTCAGCTGGTTAGAGCGCTTCCCTTACAAGGAAGAAGTCACAGGTTCGAGTCCTGTTACGCCCACCAGCAACTCAATGAGGCCGTCGGCTGCCAGGCCGAGGGCCTTTCATTATCTCTCAGCCCAAGACTTCGGAAGTCGCCGCAAGGACTGACAGTCCTGTTTCTGTGACGGTCGGCGTCTCCCGCAAGCCAGGACTGTCAGTCCTATGACTTCCCACCTTGCATTGCGTCAGCTCCCCAGCGTCGATCGGCTGCTGCAACATAGCACCGTCCTCGCCGCGCGGGCTGAGTATGGCCATGACCTGACCGTCCAGACGGCCCGCGGCCTGCTGGACGAGACCCGCGCTGCCATCGTTGACCAGGGTCAGCCATGCCCCGCGCTGGACGAGCTGGCTCAGTCCCTGCTGGCCCGGCTCGACGCGGCAGCGCAGCCCACCCTTCGTCCCGTCATCAACGCCAGCGGGGTTATCATCCACACCAACCTGGGCCGCGCGCCGCTCAGCGAGGCCGCGCAGCGCGCCATGCTGCTGGCGGCCGAGGGCTACTCCAACCTGGAATACGACCTGGCGACCGGCCAGCGCGGCTCGCGCTACCTCCATGCCGCAGACCTGCTGCGCCACCTGACCGGGGCCGAGGACGCGCTGGTGGTCAACAACAACGCCGGGGCCGTGCTGCTCTGCCTGATGGCGCTGGCCCGCGGTCGAGAGGTAATCATCTCGCGCGGCCAGTTGGTGGAGATCGGCGGCGGCTTTCGTATCCCCGAGGTCTTGCAGACCAGCGGCGCGACGCTGATAGAGGTGGGAACCACCAACCGCACGCATCTGACAGACTATCAGCGCGCCATCGGGCCCGACACCGCGGCCATCCTGCGCGTCCACAGCTCCAACTTCCGTCAGATCGGCTTCACGGCCGAGGTCAGCCTGGCCGAGCTGGCCGCGCTAGGTCGGCAGCATGGCCTGCCGGTGATCGACGACCTGGGCAGCGGCACCCTGCTGGACACGACCCGCTTCGGCCTGGCCTGGGAGCCGCGCGTCCAGGACAGCGTGCAGGCCGGCGCCGCCCTGGTGACCTTCAGCGGCGATAAACTGCTGGGCGGGCCGCAGGCCGGGCTGATCGTTGGCCAGGCTGTGGCTATCGCCCATCTGCGTCAACACCCCCTCGCGCGCGCGCTGCGCGTAGACAAAACCACGCTGGCCGGGCTGGCGGCCACTCTGGAGCACTATGTGCGCGGGCAAGCCGAGCAGCAGACGCCGGTCTGGCGCATGATCGCGGCCCCGCAGGAGCTGCTGGCGGCCCGAGCTGACCGCTGGGCGACGCGTCTGCGCACAGTGGGACTGGAAGCCGCCGTGACGCCCGGCGCTTCCACTGTCGGCGGCGGATCGCTGCCGGGCGAAACCCTGCCCACCCATTTGTTGGCCTTGTCGGGCTTGTCGGCCGATCGCCTGGCCGCGCGCTTGCGCGCC
>JAJTXO010000682.1 GCA_021463315.1 Caldilineales bacterium
CGGCGCCTGGCGGACCAGGCACTGAAACGCGACAGGCTTTTGAGCGTCGAGAGTCGCCGCCAGGCTCGTATCGAGACCGGAGCGGGTCTATCGCGCGACTCGCTCCGGTCTCGATACGGCTGGAGGAACCAGCCTACTCGACCTGCGCTAGCCTCCTTGATCATGGCAAACCAGGTTCAAATACACCCATTTCATTATTTCATTAGATGGAGCTTATCCCACCTATGACACTCAACATCTGCATCGCCGGCGCGACCGGCTGGGTTGGCAGGCCGCTCTGCGCTGCTATCGCCGAAACCAACGATCTGCGCCTCGTGGGCGCGGTCGCCCGTAGCCATGCCGGCCAGAATCTGCGCGACGTCCTAAGCGACCCGCGCTTCGACCTGCGCATCAACGCCTCGGTCGCAGAGGCGCTCGAAACGCCCACCGACGTGCTGGTCGACTATACCAGCGCGGCCGCGGTCAAGGAGAACGTGCTCACGGCCATCCGGCGCGGCGTGCATGTGGTTGTCGGCTCGTCGGGACTGACCGAAGAGGATTTCACCGCGATCGGTCAGGCTGCGCGGGAGTACAACGTGGGCGTCCTCGCGGCCGGCAATTTCTCTCTCACCGCGGTGCTGCTGGAGCGCTTTGCCTGCGAGGCTGCCCGCTACCTGGCGCACTGGGAAATCGTCGACTATGCCTCCGACGCCAAGATCGACGCGCCCAGCGGCACGGCGCGCGAGCTGGCACACCGGCTGGCGGAGATCGGCCAGCCGATGCACACCGTCCCCATCGACCAGACCATCGGGTCCAGGGAAAGCCGCGGCGCAACGCTCAACGGCAACCAGGTGCATTCGATTCGATTGCCCAGCTTCGTGATCAGCCTGGAGGCCATCTTCGGCGCAACCGATGAGCGGCTGACCATTCGCCACGATGCCGGAACCAGCGCAACGCCTTACATCCAGGGCACGCTGCTGGCCATCCGCAAGGTGCGCGATCACGTCGGCTTGATCCGCGGCCTGGATCGCGTGCTGGACTGACGGCGATGGCGGCTCTGCGACACGCCGCGGCGTGACCCTCCACATCGGCGTCCCCGTCAAGCGTCTGACCGAGTCCAAGAGCCGGCTGGCGCCGGTGCTGCCTGCAGACGGAAGGAAGTGACAATTACAATGGCTGAGATGGAGCAGAACGCCGCTCGAACGGACGACCCTATGTTGGACGAACTCAAGGTAGACAGGGGCAAGTTCTTCGTCTCGTCTGAGTTTGATGACGAGGAGCAAAGGGTGTATTGGTGGTCGCGCACATCCTACGAACGTCTGCGCCATACGGAAATACTCCGCAGGATAAACTATGGAGATCAAGCTACCGCCCGACTTCAAAGAGTTCTTGAGTTTGCTGAACAGCCACAAGGTTGAGTACCTGGGATGGAGTGCGGGTTAACATTATTGGCCTGGCTCATCTGAGGCAAAACAAGCAAGCGAGTGGTCGGTTAAAGGACCTCAGCGATCTGGAAAATCTTCCGTAGCGTGACCCTGCACATCCTCATTCCCGTCAAACGCCTGGCCGAGTCCAAGAGCCGGCTGGCGCCTGTGCTGGCCGAAGATGAGCGCCAGGCCCTGGCCCTGCGCCTGCTGCACGGCGTGCTCGAGGTGGCGCAGCAGGCCCAGCAGCGCCTCGGCGCAGCCGGCATCGTCGTCACCCCCGACCCCACCGTCCTCGCCCTGGCTACCACGTACGATCTGACCTCGCTCCTTGAAGACCCCGCTCCCCCCTCCAGTTACGGGTTACGGGTTACGGATCACGCCGAAGCTACCCTGAACGCTGCCCTCGAACAAGCCACCGCCCACGCGTGCAGCCGCGGCGCCTCGGCCCTGTTGATTCTGCCGGCCGACCTGCCCCTGCTGACTCTGGCCGATGTGACGCGGCTGTGGCAGGCCAGCCAGCAGCTCTACGCGGACGCGGCCATGGTGATCGCGCCCGACAGCCAGGCGCAGGGCACCAACGCGCTGTTGGTGCGGCCGCCGGGCGCGCTGCGCTATCAGTTCGGCCCCGACAGCTTCCAGCGCCACTGCCAGCAGGCGCGCGAGCTGGGGCTGGCCTGGCACATCGACCACTCGCCGCGGCTAGGGCTGGATGTGGACCTGCCGGTCGATCTGGAGCATTGGCTGGCTATCGAACGGGCCGATGCGGCTGGCGCCGCCGGACCATTCATCCTGGAGGAAACCATCATGCACGACGATCAACCCACCATGCCGTTGGACGATGCCACCGTGGCCTTCTTGGACGAACCGGGCCTGCTGATGCGCCTGGGCACCGTGGGCGGCGACGGCTACCCGCAGGTGACGCCCATCTGGTATCTGTACGAGGATGGGCGGTTCTGGATCAGCACCGCCAGCGATCGAATCAAGGCGCGCAACATGCTGGCCCGACCGCAGGTGGGCTTCGCCATCGACCGCGACCAGATGCCCTATCGCGGCATCTCGGCCCGCGGGGAGGCGCGGCTGGCGGCCGAAGGGGAGGCCGCGCGGGCCATGACCCGCCGCATCGCCGCCCGCTACGTGCCGGCCGAGCGGCTGGAGGCCATGGTCGATACGCTGATGCAGGCCCCGCGCGTCCTCTTCGCTATCGACGCGCCGCGGGTGGTGAAGATGGGCAGTTGGTGATTGACGGTTTCCGGCTCGATTGCTTGATCTGGCCAGTTGTGCTAAACTCAGTACTTCACGATTGTTGTCTCACGCAAAGGCGCAAAGACCGCAAAGGGCAGAAATTCTTGGCATTTTTGGCGGCTTTGCGTGAGAATCGTGAACTA
>JAJTXO010000683.1 GCA_021463315.1 Caldilineales bacterium
CCCCAGTCCCCAGCCCCCAGCCCCCAGTCCCCAGCCCCCATGATTATCGGCATTGCAACTATCGAACTTCATATCCCCATGGTTGACTCGCTGAAGAGCAAGCGCAGCGTGATCAAGCCGATCATTGCCCGCCTGCGCAGCGAATATAACGTCTCGGTCGCGGAGGTTGGCAGCCAGGACTCCTGGCGCAGCGCGATCATCGGCGTGGCTTGCGTCTCGTCGGATCGGGACTACGCCCACGGCCTGCTGTCCAAGGTCGTCGAGAGCGTGGAGCGCTGGCGGCTGGACGTGGAACTGGTCGACTACGAGATCGAGCTGATCAGCTAACTCCCCACCTGCGGCTGGCTCGGTCGGAGACCGGCCAGAGCGGGTTTGAGCGGGTTTACCAGGGGTGCTCGCGGCCGTCCCAGGTCAGAAAACGGCTGGTCTGCTCCAGCGTCAGCCCGTCGGCCAGCGCGACGAGGCCGCGCGCGGACTCGCCGACCAGCACCGGCGCATGGCTGCCGCCCATATCCGTCTGCACCCAGCCGGGATGCACCACCACCGCGATGATGCCATCCTCCTTCAGATCGAAGGCCAACGAACGGGTCAGCATGTTCAGCGCGGCCTTGCTGCTGCAATAGCCATAGCAGCGGCCGCTGGCCCGGCGGGTCAACGAGCCTAGCTGCGAGCTGATGTTGACAATCCTGGGGCGCTGGCCGCGGCGCAGCAGCGGCAACAGCGCGGCCACCACCATCAGCGGCGCAACCGCGTTGACATGCAGCGTCGCCAGCAAAGCATGAGAATCCAGCGTCTCCGGTCGCTCGTGGCGAGGAAAGACGCCCGCGTTGTTGATCAACAGGTCCAGGCCATCGACAAGCGTGGCGGCCTGGGCCGCCATCGCCTCAATGGCGCTGTCGTCGGTCACCTCCAACGGCAACAGATGGCAGCGCTCGCCATGCTGCGCCGCCAGCGCAGTCAGATCGGCGGCCGCGTCCCGGTTCAGGTTCCTGGCCGTAGCCAGCACCACATCGCCTCGCTCCAGATATTGCCGCGCCAGCTCCAGGCCGATGCCCCGGCTGGCGCCGGTGATCAAGACTCGTTCCATGGGAAAAGCATCTCCAGTCCGCGCCACAGATCGTCGCGCCAGGCTGTGTAGTTGTGCCCGGCGTTGAACTCGCGATAGCTCACGTCATAGCCGCGGCCCTGCAACAGCGCAGCCATGCGGCGATTGCTCTCCAACAGCCATTCGTAGCGCCCCACATCCAGCCAGATGCGCAGCGGCCGGCTGGGGCCATGCTGCGCCAGCTCCACCGCGGCCGTCGGCAGCTCACCCAGATGAAACGCGCCGGACTGGCTGAGCACGCGGCCGAAGATGTGCGGCAGCCGCAGCCCGGTCATCAGCGCCATCAGCCCGCCCATAGACGCGCCCATGACGCCGAACGCGCCCGGCTGCTCCGTTATGTCGATCAACGAAAGATGTTCCCGCGCGGCCGGCAGCACCATCTCGTGAATGAAGGCCAGGGTGCCGTCGCTGCCCCCATATTCGGCCATGCGCGCGCCGCGGCCGTTGGCCACCAGGGCCAGCGCGATGGGCCGGATACGCCGCTGGGCGATCAGATTGTCCACCAGCGTCGCCAGGCGGGCACGCCGCAGATAGTCAGGTCCATCGTAGACCAGCAGCAGCGGCGCAGGCTCGGCCGTGGCTGGCCGGTAGAGCACAACGCGACGCTGTTGGCCGGCGATCCATTGCTGCGTGGGCAGATCCAGATGGATGAGCTCGCCCTGGACCACGCCGCGCGCGCGCTGAGCCAGCGGCGTCGGGCCGCCCCGCGGCATGTAGAACCAATGGTTGTGCTTGCCCATGCCGTTGGAGACGCGCCGCGGGTTGAACGGATCCTCGACGCGCGTTTCGTCGCTGCCCAAACAGTACTCCATGTACGCGTCCGGGGCCAGCTCCAGCGTGGCGATCCAAACCGGGCTGGCAGCAGGCTGGCCTCGGGCGCGCCTGACCCGCCGCCAGGGCAACGGCTGGCTGGCGTCCCAGTCGTTCCAATCGCCGCGCAGCAGCGGCGGATCGTCGCCCTGCCAGACAAAGGTAGCGTGATGTTCATCGATCAGCGGAGCGCCCTCGCTCTGGGCGCGAACCAACCAGTTTTGGGCCATAGCTGTCTCTTTTCTGGCCCGCAGGATAACGCACCACCACCCGTCAGGCAAATTCAATGGATCACGATTCTCCCCTGCCAGCACAGGCTCCCATGACCGACGCTTTCGCCGCGGCCATCGGCGCGGTGCATGGCGAACCAGGCCAACGCTGGCTGGCGGAGCTGCCGCGCCGGCTGGCCGATCTGGCCGCGCAGTGGCAGCTTACCCTGACAGCGCCCGCGTTCGCGCTCTCCTACAACTACGTGACGCCGGCGGTGCGGGCGGACGGTGCAGCGGTGGTGCTGAAGCTCGGCGTGCCCGGCCCGCGGCTGGCCTGCGAGATCGAGGCGCTGCGCCTGGCTGATGGCCGCGGCATGGCACAGCTTCTGGCGGCCGACGCCGACCAGGGCGCCCTGCTGCTGGAGCGGCTCAGTCCGGGCGCGACGCTGGCCACCCTGGACGACGAGACAGCCACAGCCAGGGCGGCCGAGGTTATGCAGCGCATCTGGCGACCCGCGCCGGCCAACCACCCGTTCCCCACGGTGCAAGATTGGGCCCAGGGCTTCGTGCGCCTGCGGCAACGCTTCGACGGTGGCAGCGGCCCGCTGCCGGCGCGTCTGGTGGAGCTGGCCGAGCGGCTGTTCGAGGAGCTATCGGCCTCCGCGG
>JAJTXO010000684.1 GCA_021463315.1 Caldilineales bacterium
CGTACCAATCTACCACCGTACCAATCTACCACCGTACCAATCTACCACCGTACCAATCTACCACCGTACCAATCTACCACCGTACCAATCTACCAATCTACCAATCTACCATTTCCCAATCCACCACCCCATGACCACCAAACACATCTCCCTCCCCGTCACCGGCATGACCTGCGTCAACTGCGCCAACACCATCACGCGCACGCTGAAGCGCACCGAGGGCGTGGTCGAGGCCGACGTCAACTACGCCAACGAGCGGGCCGAGATCACCTATGACCCGGCCCTGCTCCAGCCGGCCGCTCTGCTGCAGCGCATCGAAGATGTGGGCTACAGCGTGGCCGAGGCCACCATCGAGCTGCCCATCGCCGGCATGACCTGCGCCAACTGCGCCATGACCATCGAGCGCACCCTCAAGCGCATGGATGGCGTGCTGGAGGCCAGCGCCAGCTATGCCAGCGAGTCGGCCCACGTGCGCTATCTGCCCACGGTGGTCACGCGCAGCGACATGGCGCGCAAGATCGACGAGATCGGCTACCGGGTGATCGAGGCGCAGGCCGGCGCGGGCGAGAGCGAGGATGACGCCGAGCAGCGGGCGCGCAACGCCGAGTTGAACGACCGCAAACGCCGCTTGATCGTCGGCATCGTGCTTTCCAGCATCATCATGGTGCTGAGCATGGGTCACGACTTCGGCCTGCTGCCTCACATCCCGGCACGCGGCTGGATCTTGCTGGCGCTGACCATCCCGGTGCAGTTCTGGGTGGGCTGGCCTTTCCTGAGCAGCGCGTGGAAGGCCGCCACCAAGGCGCACACCGCCAATATGGACACCCTGGTCGCGCTGGGCTCGCTGGCCGCCTTTAGCTACAGCGTGGTGGTACTGGTGTTGGGGCTGGATGCCCATCTCTACTTCGAGTCGGCCGCGGTGATCATCACCTTGATCATGGTGGGCAAATATCTGGAGGCGCGAGCCAAGACCCAGACCGGCGACGCGATCCGCAAGCTGCTCTCCCTGCAGGCCAAGACGGCGCGCGTGGTGCGCGGCTCGGTCGGAGACCGGCCAGAGCAGGAGATCGAGCTACCCATCGATCAGGTGGAGGTCAACGACGTGGTCATCGTGCGCCCCGGCGAGAAAATCCCGGTGGACGGCGTGGTGCTCAGCGGCCAATCGGCCGTGGACGAGAGCATGGTCACCGGCGAAAGCCTGCCGGTGGACAAGGGCCCGGGCGACGAGGTGATCGGCGCCACCATCAACAAGTCAGGCAGCTTCCGCCTGCGCGCCACCAAGGTCGGCCGCGACAGCGCGCTGGCCCAGATCGTGCGCATGGTGCAGGAGGCGCAAGGCTCGCGCGCACCCATCCAGCGCCTGGCCGACCGGGTGGCGGCGGTCTTCGTGCCGGCCGTGATCAGCCTGGCGCTGATCGTCTTCCTGGCCTGGTATTTCATCGGCGGGGTTGGCTTCACCACGGCCATGCTCTTCGCCGTCTCGGTGCTGCTGATCTCCTGCCCCTGCGCGCTGGGGCTGGCCACGCCCACGGCCGTCATGGCCGGCGCGGGCGTCGGCGCGGAGAACGGCATCCTGGTCAAGAACGCCGAGGTGCTGGAGACCGCGGCCCGCCTCAGCACGGTGGTGCTGGACAAGACCGGCACCATCACCGAAGGCCGGCCGCGGGTGACGGACATCTTGAACGGTGAAGGAGGAATGATGAATGATGAATCCGGAGCCCGGACTCTGGATTCATCGTTCATCATTCCTCCTTCATCGTTTCTGCGTCTCGCCGCCTCGGCCGAGAGCGTCTCCGAGCACCCGCTGGGGCAGGCGATTGTGGAGGCGGCCCGGGCCGAGGGGCTGGCGCTGAGCGAGCCGCAGGCCTTCCAGGCCGTGGCCGGCGGTGGCATCATCGCTGCGGTGGACGGCCACGAGGTGATGGTGGGCACGCTGCGCCTGCTGAGCGAGCGCGGCGTGGGGTTGAACGGGCTGGAGAGCGAAGTCGCCCGCCTGCAAGGGGAGGCCAAAACCGCCATGCTGGTGGCCATCGACGGCCAGGCCATGGGCGTCATCGCCGTGGCCGACACGGTCAAGCCCACCTCGCGCGAGGCCATCGACCAACTACACGCCCTGGGCGTCCAGGTCGCCATGCTCACCGGCGACAACCAGCGCACCGCCGAGGCCATCGCCCAGCAGGTCGGCGTCGACCGCGTCCTGGCCGAAGTCCTGCCCGGCGAAAAAGCCGCCGAAGTCAAACGGTTGCAGATGGTTGCGCAGCACCCCGAAGGACGTAGCTCGGAGCGGGCGGGTGGCGCAGCGCAGGCGGCAAACTCCGAGACCGATCACCCTCTGATCGCCATGGTGGGCGACGGCATCAACGACGCGCCCGCGCTGGCCCAGGCCGACATCGGCATGGCCATCGGCACGGGGACCGACGTGGCCATCGAGGCCGCCGATGTGGTGCTGATGCGCGGCGACCTGCGCAGCGTGCCCCAGGCCATCAAGCTCAGCAAAGCCACCATGCGCGGCATCAAGCAGAACCTGTTCTGGGCCTTTTTCTACAACGTGCTGGCCATCCCCGTGGCGGCCGGCATCCTGGTGCCCTTCTTCGGGCCGGAATACCAGCTCAACCCCATGATCGCGGCCGGCGCCATGGCCTTCAGCTCGATCTTCGTGGTCAGCAACTCGCTGCGGCTGCGGAGGATGAAGCTGCAGGGGTAGTTAAGTAGACAAGTAGGCAAGTAGGCAAGTAGGCAAGTAGACAAGTAGGCAAGTAGGCAAGTAGACAAGGGGAGAGGGGGCGAGGG
>JAJTXO010000685.1 GCA_021463315.1 Caldilineales bacterium
CAGCCCCTTGGCGGCCGCGGCTTCGGCCATTTCGTTGGTCGGCGCGGCCGGTTCAGCCGGCGCGGCCGGTGCAGCAGGCGCAGCCGGAGCGGTGGTGGGCGCAGCAGTCCCGCCGCACGCGGCCAGGACCATGCTGAGCATCAGAACGACGGTGAGAAGAAGGAACAGTTGTCGCTTCATCATGGGTAGGATTCTCCTCCTGAAAATTGGAATCTCGAAAGGTCGGTCAAGACAAGGGGCAAGATATGCCCCGCAGATAGATTATTGGCTGATGGGGATGCTCATCACCTCCTTTTGGCCCGGTAGGTGCGACTTCAGTCGGCATCAGGGTTGGCCAGCGGTTGAAGTGCTGCTGCCAGCCTGAGAACTGCGCGCGCGGCGTCAGCGCGGCGGGGCCGTGGAGACACGCAGCGCCAACTCCAACGGCAGTTCCAGATGCGCTGCCTCGCTGCCGATCTGCACCAGGCAACGCAACACCTGATCGATGCCGCGATAGCCCGATTCGAACAGCGGCTGGCGCACGGTGGTTAAGCCAAGATACTCTGAGATCTCGATGTCGTCGAAGCCGATGATCGACAGATCCTCGGGGATCCGCAGGCCCAACTCGCGTGCGGCCTGCAACACGCCCAGCGCCTGGGTGTCGCTGGCTGCGAAAACCGCTGTAGGCGGCTCGTTCAGCGCCAACAGTTGGTGTGTCAACACGCGCGCTGGCTCCTGGCCATGCTCTCCTGTCCGGTGATAGGCGGCACAGAAGGGGATGTCGTGCTCGATCAGCGCCTGCTGCATCCCGCTCAGGCGATCCTGGCTGGAGGTGAAGCTGAACGCGCTGTGGATGGGGTCGCCCACGAAGGCGATGCGACGATGTCCCAGCTCGATCAGGTGCTGGCCGGCTCGGTAGCCGCCCTGAACGTCGTCCACCACGATGGATGGCAGGGCAGGGTGCTGCGTGTCAACCAGGACCACCGGCACGCCCGCGTTGCGCCAGCGCTCCACATCGTCGTCGCCCGGGGTCAGCGAGATCACCAGCAGCCCATCGACGCGGCGGCTATCGGCGGTGGCGCGAAAGATGGCATCGCGCTTGGCTGGCGTCTCCACGTTGTAGACAATCAGATCGTAGTCTCTGGCTGCCGCCGCGGCCTCCATGCCGCGTAGTCGTTCGATAACGGAAGGACGGGTGAAAAAGACGGCGATGACGCCGATGGAGAGGGTTTTGCGCCGGGAAAAACGCTGCGCCAGCGCGCTGGGGCGGTAGTTGAGGGACTCGATGACTGCGAGCACCCGCTGCCGGGTTGCAGGGCTGACCTGGGGATGATTGTTCAACACGCGCGAGACGGTGCCTACCCCAACGTCAGCTTGTTTGGCTACGTCGTAGATCGTGACCGCCACGGCATGTTCTCCATCGAACAGGGTGCAGATGAACAGGCGACCGGGTGTTTGTCAGGCTGGAAGCGGTTCCATTCTAACACGAAAGCAAAGGCTTGTCAATACAGAGGAAAACGAAAAGCCGCGCCAGCGGCCAGCAGCCCGCTCGTCTGTCACCCTGGGGCGCGGCGCAGCGTCTCGCACGCCATCAGCAGCGCGTCCTCGCCGTTGTTCTGATAGTAGCGCCGGCGCCGGCCTGTCACCTGGAAGCCTAGCTTGTGATAGAGCGCCTGGGCGGCCAGGTTGCCCACCCGCACCTCCAGCGTGCAAAGCTGTGCGCCTTTCTCCGCCATCCTGGCCAGCGTCTCCAGCAACAGGTATTCTCCCCAGCCCTGCCCCTGCCAAGCCGGCGCGATGGCGATGTTCATCAGGTTGGCCTCCTCCTCCAGCAGCCAGTAGCCGGCATAGCCGATCAGCGCAGCCGGCGCGGGGTTGGCGGCTGTCTGGGTCAGCTCCAGCGCCAGGTAAAAGCTGTTTGCATTGGCCAGATCGCGCTCGAAGAAGCTGCGCGGCCAGGCATCGTCGCCAAAGACCGTTTCTTCGATGGCCAACACGGCCGGCAGATCGTGCATCTGCATGGCGCGCAGATGAGGGGTCCAGGGGTCGCTCATGGCTCGCGCAGGTAGATAGCTTGAAGGGTGGCCGGATCATCGGTCTGGCCGGCCTGCCAGCGCAGCCAGGCCAACTCAGCCACCGCGCCGGCGCGGCGGGCGGCCACGGCTGGCCCGGCCAGCCGGGCCAGGCCGGCCGCGTGGGCCAGCAGCTCGGCGCGCAGCTCCGGCGTCAGCTCGCCCACCAGCCAGGTAGGCTGTTCGATGGCCGCGGCCAGCCCAGCATGATCGCTCAGGGCGATGGCGGTGCGCTGGCCGCGCCAGACGCCCAGCGTCACCGGCTCGTGACCGCTGGCATCGGGCTGATAGAGCGCCCAGCAGACGCGGCCGCGGCCCGCCTGCACCACCGCGCCCACGGGAAGGCCGTGGAACAGGTGTGGATAGGCGGTGGCGTCCAGCGTGGGGATGCCGATCAGCGGCAGGTCGTGGGCCAGCGCCATCCCCTTGGCCAGGCTGATGGCCACGCGCAGGCCGGTGAAGGAGCCAGGCCCCAGGCTGACAGCGAGGGCGGCCAGATCGGCCGGCTTGATCCCAGCCCAGGCCATGATCTGCTCCAGCCGCGGCAGCAGCTCCGTGGTCTGGCTGTCGGCCGAATGCCAGTTCAGTTCGGCGACAAGCTGCTGGCCATCGTAGAGAGCTAAACCAGAGTGGCGGGTGGCGGTGTCGAGGGAGAGGAGCATGGCAATGGTTGATTGGGGAACGGTGAATCGGTGAATGGTTAATTGGGGAATGGTGAATTGGTG